>NZ_BROD01000001.1:2478461-2788269 GCF_024345225.1 Clostridium sp. TW13 | reverse complement strand
CACCCGGTATACACCAATCTTTAAGTCCACAGGCCTGTAAGTCACGTATTGTTAGTCCAGTCTCTTCCTTAATTTCTCTAATGGCTGAATCTACTATAGACTCACCTTTTTCTATATGACCTCCAGGAAAAGCTATTCCAGTCCACCCGCCCTTAATTCTATTTTGCACAAGGACTTTATTATTCTCTTTGTCAATTATCATGGTCATATTAGTTAACTCTACATTTTCCATATACCCACCCCTTAAAAATAAGTTAATTACATTAAATTTTAAGTTGCTAATTTCCCAGAAAACCAGCCATTTATCCATTTTTTTATCTCATATATCATGTTATTCACTCCATAAAATATTCTTAAAATTAATTTTGTTTTTATATTTAGTTTAGCACAACATTACAATTAATATATGTTTTTATTGATTTATGTAAAATGGATTAAATTATTATTCATCTTATTAAAAGTGAGTCTCTTAAAATAAATTTTAGCACTATTATTTTAACACTGTAAAACTTGTTTACTTTAAAGTGCTAAAATGTTATAATAAATTATTCTTATTAACTCTTATTTTTGTGTGGATAAGTATAAAAAAAACGCACAAAATAATAAAAAGATGAGTAGGCCACAAGCGCCAATGAATACAAAATAATAAAAAATTGTAGGGGGAATAACCAATGAAAAAAAGTAAACTAATAAATAAAATTTTGATTGCAGCAACCATTCTTACACTAACATCAGGTCTAGTTGCTTGTAGCAATGGAGCTAAAAATAGCAAAGGTGATGGAAAAACGGAATTAGTAATGGGGTTAGATGACACTTTTGTACCTATGGGTTTTAAAGATAATAATGGCGAATTGGTTGGGTTTGATATTGACCTAGCTAAAGCAGTTGAAAAGAAACTTGGAAAGAAAATTAAATTTCAATCAATAGATTGGAGTATGAAGGAATCAGAATTGAATAATGGCAACATAGATTTGATTTGGAATGGATACTCAGTTACAGCTGAAAGAAAAACAAAGGTTGATTTTTCAGATGTCTATTTAAACAATAGACAAGTAATAATAACTTTAGCAGATTCTAAGATTAATAGTAAAAAAGATTTAGCAGGAGCAAAGGTTGGTGCTCAAAATCAATCAAGTTCAGTAGATGCTATAAATGCAGATAAAGAAACATTAAGCAAATTTAATGATGGAAAAGTAATAACATATGAAACTAATAATGATGCATTAATGGATCTGGAAAGTAAAAGAATTGATGCAGTTGTAGCTGATGAAATTTTAGCAAGATATTATATTAAAGGAAGAGGAGAGAGCAAATATAAAGTTCTTAAAGAGGATTTTGGTAATGAAAGCTATGCAGTTGGTATTAAAAAAGGAAATACGCAATTATTAAATGATTTTAATAAAGCATTAAAAGAAGTAATTAAAGATGGAACTGCTGGAGAAATATCTAAGAAGTGGTTTGGTCAAGATATTGTAGTTAAGTAGAAGAGGAGGAATCACTTTTGGATTATGTTTTAAGACTAATGCCACAATTGCTAAAGGCATCTGTAGTTACATTAGAAGTTTTTGTTATAGTACTAATATTATCTATACCTCTTGGAATTGCAGTAGCTGCAGGAAGAAAATCTAAGGTTAAAATAATTTCAAAAATACTTGAAGTATATATTCTTATAATGAGAGGAACACCACTGCTATTACAGATAATAATAATATTTTTTGGATTACCAATAGTAGGAGTAACCTTTGATAGGTTTACTGCTGGAATTATAGCATTTACGTTAAATTATACAGCTTATTTTGGTGAAATATTTAGAGCAGGAATAAATTCTATTGATGAAGGACAATATGAGGCTGCAGAAGTTTTGGGGCTAACCCCAAGCAATACATTTTATAGAATTATATTACCTCAGGGAATAAAGAGAGTAATACCACCAATGGCGAATGAAATAACAACACTAGTAAAGGATACTTCATTAGTGTACGTTTTAGGAATGGACGAATTATTAAAAATGGCCAAAATGGCTTCAAATAGAGATATTACTTTAGTACCATTATTACTAGCAGGAGTTATTTATTTGGTAATAATAGGTATACTAAGTAAGGTGCTACAACAAGTTGAAAAAAAATACGAGTACTATAACTAGGGGGAAACATGCTAAAGATCAAAAATATTAGAAAACATTTTGGAAAGATAGAAGTTTTAAAGGGAATCAACCTTGAAATAAAGTCTGGTGAAATATTAGTAGTGGTAGGAAAATCAGGCGGAGGAAAGACTACCTTGCTTAGATGTGTAAATGCGTTAGAGCATTGTGATGCTGGTGATATTGAGATAAATGGTAAAACTCTATGCAAAGATGGAAAGTATATAAATAAAAAAGCATTAAGAGAATTGCGAAAAGATATTGGTTTAGTTTTTCAAAACTTTAACTTGTTTCCTCATATGACTGTATTAGAAAATCTAATTGAAGCACCACAAAAGGTTTTAAATATGCCAAAAGAAGAAGCAATTAAAAAAGCTGAAGAAACTCTTGGATTTTTAGGACTTTCTGATAAAAAGAACAACTATCCATTTCAGTTATCAGGAGGACAAAAGCAAAGAGTTGCTATAGGAAGGGCTTTAGTTCTAGAACCAAAGATAATGTGTTTTGATGAACCAACTTCAGCTTTAGATCCAGGTTTAACTGGAGAAGTAGCCAGTCTTATAAAGAGTCTAAGTTCAAGCAAAGGTATGAGTATGATGATTATAACTCATGACATGGATTTTGCTAAAAATGTAGCAGATAGGATTGTATCAATGAAAGAAGGGAAGCTTCAAGAAGGATTAATTTTTGAAGAAGAATTAGAAAATTAAATTTTCTAATAAAATTATAAGGGCGAGCTCAGAGATGTCTGAGCTCGTTTTTTAAATTTAACTAGTATTTGTTTTAAAAGTCCCAAGTTATATAATATTTATAATAATTGTAAATACATTCACAATTTAACTATAATGAGTATATGTAAATAATTGTGAAAATAAGGTTCACAGCATTGGAGATATTATGAGAGAAAAAAGTTATAATCATAAAAATAATAATAACAATAATATTTTTAAATTAAGAAAAGTTGATGGAATTAAGTTTAGAGCTATGTGGAGTAGCAAGATATTATATGCATTATTATTGCTAGTAGGAATTTCAGTTACAGGAGCCTCTATATTTAGTGTGATAAGAGAAGGACGGCTACTGAATTACATAAAGCTATTTCGTTTAGCTATTGTATTTGTGCCGATGCTTTTTCTTTGTTTCATAAATAAAAAGTTTCTTGGAATAATTGTAGCAGTAATAGATGAAAAAGGAATTTATACAAAAGATAAAATTATCTTATGGAATCAAGTAAAGGAAATAAAGTACCATGTTCCAATTATTCCTTCAAAAGGGAGCCTTGAACCATATGAATATTTTTGTAGCTTAACAGTTTATACTAATAACAATGCATATGAAATTTTGCATGCACCAAGGTGCATGATTAAGTATATAAAAGAATATGTCCCTAATGTAAAGGTAATAAGAGATTATGAATTTATTTTTGAGATTCTAATGATTTTTGTAATGTTCAGTATTGGTTCCATTATATTTGGATTTCATTCTAAACTATAGAATAAACAAATATTATAAGATTGTTCAGTGATTTTCATAAGAATATTCTCAAGAGTACTTAGAGTGAATAATATGTGCTTTTGAGAATACTTATTTTTCATAATGAAATTATTTGAATATTTATTATTGATCCAGATAAATATATAACTATGAAAATATTTATATACTTGTAACTAAAGTGGTATGATTATATTTTCATATAGTAAGAAAGGATTCAGGATAATATGAAGGTGTTGATTATTAAGATTACATTGAGAGCTTCGTGGGTACATTCGTTAAAAGAAAAAAGAATGGTGGTTAAAAGTCTTTTACAAAGGTTAAAAAATAAATTTAATGTTTCTGTTGGAGAAGTAGATGAACAAGATATTCATCAGACGATTGTTATTGGTATAGTTGCTGTATGTGGAACTTCAGCTCAAGCAAGTTCAACTATGGAAAGCATAATTACTTTTATTGAAGATAATACTGATGCTGAGATAGTTGATATTGAACAATATGAGGAAAATTTTTAATAAATGGAATAGTAGAATACCTGTAGATAAAGTTATTGTTCTACAGGTATTTTTAGTAAAGATTTAATTGAAATTTATACTATGTTTCCATCGACCACTAACAAATCTTACTGAAAGTAATATACATCTTACTACATTATCTGCTACCATTGAAAGCCATACTGCGTTCAATCCAAGATTAAATACTGATACACATAGATAAGTTGAGACTAGTCTAACTCCCCACATTGAGAATAGAGAAATAAAAAATGGAACCTTTGTATCTCCAACACCATTAAATATACCCTCTAAAATTATAAGGGCAGCAAACATTGGTTCTGAAAGAGCAACAATACGTAAGGCTGAAGCTCCTGAACTAATTACTGTGTTATCTTGAGTAAATATAGACATCATGGTCTGAGGAAATAAGAAAAGTATACCTCCTGTTACGGTCATGACAGAAACTGCTATACCTATTATTGTAATAGAAATATGATTCAGTTTCTTTTTATTTTTTTCTCCAACAGCGTTGCCAGCCAGTGTAGAGGCAGAAGCTTGCATTCCATACCCAGGAATATAGAAAGCTTGCTCGGCAGTTAATGCTATTGAATGCGCAGCAAAGGCAATTGTACCTAGTTTTGTAACTAAGGATGTGAATGCAACTTGCCCAAGGCAAGTTGTAACTCTTTCTAATGTTACAGGGATACCTACTTTTATGCATTGAGTCATTATTGGTTTATTAATTCTAATTTTTGTTCCTTTTGGAGAAACTAGAGCATTTCTGTAAAGTGCAATAAACATTAATGCACCACTTACACAGTAGGCTATTGCGGTGGCAGTAGCTGAACCTACAACACCAAGTCCAGCACCAAATATTGAGAATGTAAAACTTCCTAAAGAAATTATCCTGGTATCATAAATTAATATAAAGTTTAAAAGTATGTTTACAACATTCATAATTAGGTTAACAATCATTGGTGTCTTCATATCACCTGTAGCACGAAGGACAGATCCAAATACTATATTGGAAGCACGAAATAGCATAGGAAGACATATAATTGCAAAATAAAGTGATGCATTTCTTTGAATCTCAGGACTAGCCCCTAACCATTTTGGAAGAAATGGACTAACAGATAAGGTAGTAATTCCAACAATAATTCCTAGAACTAAAGCTATAATAATAGATTGCGTTGCTGCAGATTTTGCTTCATTAAATTTTTTTGCACCTATCGCTGATGAAATATAAGCCAGTACGCCTATTCCCATAGCAAAAAATGGGCTATTTATTAACCAAGTTACTGTGGTGGTTAATCCTACTGCAGCAGAAGCCTGAGGACCAATTCTTCCAACCATAGCTGAATCAGCATATTGCACTACAGTCTGCAAAGCTTGTTCTACAATTGAAGGCCAAGCTAAGGCAAATATTGAGAATATTATTTGTTTGTTATTGAATAAATATTTTTTTGTATTTAACATATATAGTAGTCCTTTTCTAATTAATTATTGTACATATATTTAGCAATGCTATAATAAGGGATATAGTAACTATATAGTCAAGAGGTGTATTATGAATAATAAAATATATCTTTCCACAGGTGAATTAGCTAAAATGCTTGGGATAACTAAGCAAAATGTAATTTACTACGATAAGATTGGTCTTATTTCTCCAGTTAAAAGAGATGAAAAGGAATATAGATATTATACTTTGGAACAAGCAGATGAACTGGATTCTATTTTAACATTTAGAAATTTAGGGGTATCAATTAACATACTAAAAGAGTATTTAAGCGAGAGAAATGCTGAGAGATGTATTGAAATATTACGAAAGCAAAAGGAAAAGGTAGATATTGAAATTCAGAAGTTAGATAGAATTAGAAAGAAAATAGATAGTCGCGCTAAATTACTTGAACAAGTTCTTACCCTTACAGATTTGAAAAAAGTAGTGTACGCAGAACAAGATAAGGAAAGCTATATGGTGAAGCAATGCAAAGAAGATGATGACAAAGAATATATGCAGCGATTTATTGAGTTATGTAATCATTCAAAGCAGTTACAAATTGATTTTGAAAATCCTGTTTGTAATATTATTAAAAAAGAAAATTTGTTTATAAGAAATTATAAAAGAATAGAATACTTTGGAATCAAAATACCGGAGGATTTTGATTGTTCTTCAATTGAAGTATTAGAAAAACCTTTTGGTATTTATGCATCAACTTATCATCAAGGATCGTATGAAACAATGTATCTAGCTTATGATAGACTAATAGAAAATATTAAAAAAGATGGATATAGGATATGTGGTCATGCCTATGAAACAGATTTACTTAGTACTCTAACTAATGCTGATAAAAATGAGTATATCAAGCTTATATCAATTCATATTTCTAAAGATTAATAATAAATAATGTTGAAGTAAATTCAGTATATAAATACTTATTGTTATTGATAGTGCAAGCGTTATACTGAAAATTAATTCTTATAAATTTTTTGAGTATAATATATTGTTAATTAAGTATGAGCATTTTTGTTTATTGGGGGGATATTTATTTTTTTGAATTTGCATAGATTTTGAAGTCTTAATAATTTTAATGGTTTTCATGTTACCACACTTGTGTATATGTTAATAATATATATAGAAGTATTCCATCTAAATGTTGGTGAAAATTTTGTCGAATTTTTGTAACTTGTCCACCAACATTATTATGGAATAGTTCTATAGGGAATCTCATAGATACACAGTCACATCTCCCCTCATCTATTCATCATAAAAAATTTTAATCACAGTGAATATAAAAAAATAATCAGTCAAAAATTCAGAGAGAACATATTTTCTGAATGGAGTGATTGAGGTGTGGACTAATAAATTAGATTTATTTTCAACGAACCAATGTAATGAAGAATTTAAGGAAATTTACATAAAAGATTGTTTAAACTATTATTATGACTTTTTAAAATCAGCTAAAAACATAGTCAAATGCCCACACTGCGGCAGTATCAATATAATAAAATATGGATACACAAAGTCAGGCTCCAATATTTATAAAAGACATCTATGTAAATGCTGTTATAAAACTTTTTCTGAGGTTACCACATCTCCATTAAGCTACAGTAAAAAAGATATTCACGTATGGATACAATATTTAGGCTGCATGGCTAAGGGTATGACATTGAAAGCAATATCAGAGGAATTAAAAATAAATATTAAAACAGCTTTTGCGTGGAGACATAAGATATTAAGTTCTATTGAGAATAAAGTAATGACAAGCGAGCTTTCACATCATGTGCAAGTTGATGATTTTATGATGCGGAAAAACTTAAAAGGAAATAAGAAAATTTATTTAGAAACTAAAAAAATTAGATTAAAATATTCAAGGTTTGAAGCACCTATGAATGAAAGAATAAGAGTAATAAGCTGCATAGATGATTCAGAAAATATAGTTTTAAGAGGAATAGATAATAGTTTAGTAAATTATGAAGATGCAAGAAAGTTCTTATCTCCGTTAGTGAAACCAAAGTCAATACTATGTACAGCAAGAAATTTTTCGTATATAAGTTTTGCAAAGAAAAATAAGTTTAGAATAGAGTTAGAAAGATCGAAAAGGTATAAAACCAAAACAGGGGAATACTTAGATAACAAAACAGCAAGAAATAATGGATTTAATTTTATTAGATATATAGAGAAATTTATGGGGATTGCCACAAAGTATGTGAATTATTATCTCAATTTATATGTTTGGGATATTAAAAACAAGGCAACCCAATTTTGTGTTGCAGTAAAACAGTTATTTATAAACTTACTAAATAGCAATAAAGTTTTGAGAACTGTTGATTTTAAGAATGTAACTTTAGACGGGGTATCAGTTTAGGTGTTAGTATTTATAAGTTTTAATAAGTTATTTTAGTTGATACTTAAATGAAAAAAGTGCTGAATACTGATATGTAAATTTTAATTAATAGAATTCATGAATGACTAAGTGATTGTCAAGATTCTTTTAGAGAACAGTACGAAGTACTGTATGGTGTGATATTATAAATAATATAAAAGGAGTGTCCCAACACAACTTTAAATAAAATTATTTTTGGGACACTAATTGTAGGATGAAATCAATTTGTTATAAACGCCTATTATTAAATATAATTTTAAACTTTGTTTTTATTAGATGTAGATGCTATTTTTATTCAGTGTAGAAGTGACCAGCAAAAACACGTGCTCCTTCTTGTACACCCCCACCCATACTACTAGTAAAACCTAAAAATTCTAGATTTTTATCAAAAAATAAATCTAGTTTTATAGGAACACCTATGTCTTTAACTATTTCTAGTCCGCAAAAAGTTAGATTTCTAAGAACAGATGGATGATCTTTGAATGCGCCTACCATAAAATTATCATTTTTATTAATTTGTAGACCTACTTTACCCATGTAATATGTAAAAAATCTAGTGCCTTCACTTGATTGTCGTGCTCTATCAATAAGAGTTCCTACTCCACCGCCACCGCCTTTTCTTAATTCAGCATCAGCATTTATACCAATCATTAAGCTAGGAAATATAAATTCACAGCCTGCTGTATTGGTTTCAGTTGCAGTTTGTTCTCCTATCTGTTCCATAAGAGAAAAGCTTGGATTTTTGTCCCAATCAGTAATATTTAAATCTTTTATTCGACCATTATTATCACGATCTGTGCAGTAATTTCTTGTGAAATAAGCATTATTATCTATAAAATCACTATATTCGATATAATTAGCTTTGGCTGCATCTATAATTTCTTGATTAGTTGGGCGAGTATTTTTGGTTAGTCTTTGAGTATTTAAATCACTTTCTATAATACTTATGGAGCTCTCGTCTAAGTTATCAATTATATCTTCGAATACTGGTTTTGTTAAAACTGTAGTCATACAAATACACTCCTCTCAACGTAGTTTTATGCAAAGAAATATAATGTATTGTAATAATAAAATTACATTCGTTAAAGTAGCGTTTAAAGTAATTAACCCAATATTAAACATAGAGAATTAATTGCAAACTATATAAATTCCTTTGCATTTAAATATATTTTTTGAGTTTAGGAGTTAATTTATACTGAACTATTATCTACGTTTTTGGCAATAAAAACATAAGCTAGTACGACTATAGTTTTTTTGTTTTAATTTATTTAAAATTTTTATTTTTAAATAAATTTTTTTATGTCTAAACGGCAAGCTATTTTTAAGGAATATATTTACTAACTATAATAAATTTAGTATACTTATATTGATCTAACGTTACGCTTTTAGAAATATAACGTTAGATTTGCAAAAGCTATAACGTTATGTTTGCGGTGAATAAGTATATTTTTTGGAGGTGTACCTTTTGAAAGGTGACAAAGTTAAAATTTCAGATATAGCCAAAGAGCTTGAAGTATCTACAATTTCTGTTAGTAGAGCTTTGGCAGGGCAATCAGGGGTAGGTGATGAACTTAGAAATAGAATAATAAGTAAGGCAAAAGAGATGGGATATTTTAAAGCTAAAAATAATGAAGATATAAAAATATTAGTGTTACATCAGAAGCCATTCGTTCAGGATACAAGTAACTATAGTCAAATGGTTCAAGGAATTGAAAGATCAATACAAACAAAGAAATGTGAATATGATTTAGAATTTGTGGATAAAGAACATCAAGATCAGTTGTATTTGCCTAACAAGATCCAAAAAGGAATTAATTTTGATGGAATAATATTTATTGGCAGATTTAATAGTGATTATGTTAAATTCATTTCTAGCAGGATTAAAAATCAAGTTTTTTATACAGGATATTCCCCTTCATTTGACTGTGATAGTGTTTGGTATAACTTTAATAATGGCGGATATAAGCAATGTGAATGTTTAATAAAAAATGGTCATAGAGAAATAGGATTTATAGGTGGTTGCAGCGTATACAAAAACAAAGAAAAGGTACTTGGAATTACTTCAGCTTTGGAAGATTATAATTTGCCAATAAGAGATGAGTTTTTTATATATGAAGAAAATTTTGAAGAAAGAGTAGCAAAATTGATTAGCAGTAATAATGGACCAACCGCTATTATTTGTCAATGGGATTATACTGCAATAAAACTTATAAAATGCTTACATGAAAAAGGAATTAAAGTACCGGAGGATATATCTATCGTTGGGAGTGGAAATACTGAAATATCATCACTTTCAATACCAGCTTTAACAACTTTGGAATTAAATATTGATTATGCTTGTGAAATGGCTGTAGAACTTCTTTTAAAAAGAATAAATAAACCAGATAAACCTTATGAGAATATAACAATAAACAGCATTTTGATAGAGAGGGATTCGGTAAAGAATTGTATGAAGTAGGGAAATGTTATAGTTGTTTATAATTTGGGGATAGAGCACAGTAAAAATTCAAAGCTATTTTTTCTTTTTAAGTTCTATATTAAATAGGGGGTGCAAAATGGGGAAGAAGATATTAATTAATTTTATAAAAGAACATAAGGTTTCCTACACTATAGGAGTTACATTTATGTTACTAACATCGTACATTCAGACTCTTTTTCCAAAAGTTCTAGGAGATACAATTGATATCTTAAAGGTAAACAATTTTAGTAATAAGGATGTATATATAAATATTGCATATATAATGCTTATTGCTTTAGGTACATTCGTAACTACCTATGCATGGAGAAACTTAGTTATTGGAAATGCTAGAAACATGGAATGTCACCTTAGGGAAAAACTTTTCGAGCACTTTGAAAAGTTATCTCCTGAATTCTATAACAGAAGAAAGACTGGAGATTTAATAGCTTATGCAATAAATGATATAAGTGCAGTTAGAATGACCTTTGGTCCTGCAACAGCTATGTCAATAAACGGTATTGTAATCTGCTTGATATCAATTTACTCTATGGCAAGGGCAATAAATTGGAAAGTTACTCTTTTGGCATTACTACCAATACCAATTATAGTATTGATAATGACTAAAATAGGTGGTATTGTACGTAAAAGATTTAAAAAAGTGCAGGAGAATTTTGCTTCTATTTCAGATAGAGTGCAAGAGAATATTAATGGAATTAGAGTTATAAAAGCATATGTTCAGGAAGATAAAGAAGTAGAAAAGTTCGAGGTACTAAATGAAAAAATGTCAGAATCTAACTTAGATATGATTCGGGTTTCTTCATATGTATCACCATTAATTGAAATATGTTTTACTATAAGTTTTGTTTTAAATCTTATTATTGGGGGCAACATGGTGCTTGAAGGCAGCATATCCTTAGGTAGCTTCGTTGCATTTAATGGATATTTAACAATGATAATGTCACCAATAATATCAATAGGTCGTATCATCACAATATTCCAAAGAGGTATGGCTTCGTTGAATAGATTAAACGAAATATTTGATACAGAAATTGATATAAAAGAAATTGAAGATTGTGTAAGAAGTTCTATAGATGGAGATGTTGAGATTAAGGATTTATCTTTTAATTATCCAGGAGCAGAGGAAGCAGTATTAAAGGATATAAATATAAGCATACCTAAAGGACATACTTTAGGTATTGTAGGAAAGACTGGTTCAGGTAAAAGTACGTTGGTCAATTTACTGCTAAGAATGTATAACGTTCCAAGAGGTAAGATTTACTTTGATGGAGTAGATATAAATGATTACGAGCTTAAATCCCTTAGAGATAGCTTTGGGTTTGTTCCACAAGATAACTTCTTATTTAAAGCATCTGTATCTGACAATATAAAATTTTTCAAACAAATTTATGAGGATGAAGAAGTAATAGATGCTACAAAAAATAGCTGTATTTTTGATAGTGTTATGAGTTTAAATGATGATTTTAACACAGTTCTTGGTGAAAGAGGAGTAAACATTTCTGGTGGACAAAAACAAAGAATTTCTATTTCCAGAGCTCTGATTAAAAATCCAGATATTCTTATATTAGATGATTCACTTTCAGCAGTAGATACCATTACAGAAACTAAAATTCTTGAGAATTTAAGAAGATTACGTGGCAATAAAACTTCTATAATAATTGCACATAGAATGTCAGCAGTTATGGAAGCTGATGAAATAATAGTTCTTGATGAGGGCAGAATAGTTGAACGTGGTACTCATTCAGAATTACTTGAGAAGGAGGGAATATACTATGATATCTACAAATCTCAATTCCATGAGGAAGACAATGAGTTCGGAAACGAAGCCTCCTAAGAGTCAAGCATTAAGTAGACTTCTTAAACTAATGCTTCCATATAAGAGAAGTGTAATTGTTGCAGCAGTATGTGTTCTTTTAGTAAATGCAGCACAATTAATAAAACCATATATTTTAAAGTTAGTAATTGATGATTTTCTAACGAAGCATGTGGCACAAAGAGGATTTTATTCAATAACAACCATGGGACTATCATACTTTGCTGTTGTGGCATTGGGAGGATTTTTTGCTGTTGCTCAAGTAATGTTGATCAATAAAGTTGGACAAAATATTATGAAAACATTAAGAAGTAGAGTTTTCAAAACTATTCAGTTATTACCGCTTGAATACTTAGACAAAACTTCTTCAGGAAGATTGATCACAAGAGCAACCAATGATGTGGAATCTTTAAGTGAAATGTATACGGATGTGTTGATAAGTTTATTTCAAGATGTATTCTTGCTAATAGGTATAATCTACACAATGCTTATGATTAATGTTAAGTTGGCATTAATATCATTTTCTGTGGTGCCATTTATATTTGCTGTAGTATTTATATTAAAAACAAAAATAAAGAGAAACTTTACTAAGATGAAAGCTCTTATTGGAAAAATAAATGGATTTATGGCTGAGAGCATATCAGGCATGAGGCTAATTCAAATTTTTCATGGAGAAGAAGAAAAGAAGAAAGAATTCGCAGAACTTAATAATGAGTATTTTAAGTCTACCTTGTTTCAAGTTAGAATGAACAGCTTTTTAAAACCAGCAGCAGATATTTTTCAAAGCTTAGCTGTGGCAATTTTGATTTGGTATGGTATGGGCAGAGTTGCTAATCATACTTTAAGTATAGGGGTACTATATGCATTTACAACATATATAAAGCAATTCTTCAATCCTATATCAGATTTAGCTGAAAACTATACAACTATTCAATCAGCCTTAGTTTCTGCAGATAGAATCTTTGAATTGTTGGATCAAGAACAAACTTTAGAGGAATTGGATTTAGGGATAGGAATAGATAGATTTGAAGGAAATATAGAATTTAAACATGTATGGTTTGCTTATAATGATGAGGATTGGATTTTAAAGGATATAAGTTTTACTCTAAATAAAGGCCAAACTGCAGCATTTGTTGGACAAACTGGTGCAGGGAAAACAACTATCATTAGTCTTATAAGTGGATTCTATAAGGTTCAGAAGGGTGAAATTCTTATTGATGGAATTAATATAAATAATATAAAGAAAAGAGATTTAAGAAGAAATGTAGCAGTTGTGCTTCAAGATGTATTTTTATTTTCAGGTACTATTGAAGATAATATTACATTAAATGATACCATTGATAAAAATATAATAGAAAAATCTTTAGAAATAGCTCATGCAAAAGAAGTGATTGATGGATTTGCTATGGGAATAAATGAACCTGTTATGGAGAGGGGAAGCACCCTTTCAGCAGGACAGAGACAGTTGATATCTTTTGCCAGGGCCTTAGCACATAATCCTTCAATATTTGTTTTAGATGAAGCTACAGCTAATATTGATACTCAAACTGAATTATTAATTCAAAAGGCTATAGATAATATTACAAAAGATAGAACTACATTAATTATTGCTCATAGACTTTCAACTATAAGGAATGCTGATAAGATAATAGTTCTAAAGCATGGTGAAATCTTAGAGATGGGAAATCATGAAGATCTAATGGAGATAGGTGGATATTACAGAGATTTGATAGTTAAAGCATAAGGTATGTAGTTATAAGCTAAAAGTAGCTTTTAAGCAGGTATGTTCTCTGGTCAATGATAAGTGATAAATAATAAGTAATTGAATGGTGACTAATAAATAATGAATTTTTAGGAAAGAACTAAAAACCAATTACGAATAACTAGCAGGGGATACTTATTAATAATTATCTATATAGAACTGTTCCATAATAATGTTGGTGGACAAGTTACAAAAATTCGACATTTTTTTCCCCAACATTTAGATGGAATACTTCTATATGTACCCATATAGATACATATGAAACTGATAATTTTATCAATATTTAATTACATGCTTTTAATAATCAATAATAGTATCATTTTGCCAATTATAAACCAATTATATTATATATATTCAGTGAATAAAGTCTGTTGATTGAAAATTACATACACTGATTATTAAATCATTTGTTTATTTATTAGATATATAAAACTGAAAGAGAGAAAAGATATGAATATTTCGACTAAAAATAAATTTAATAATCCTTTTATTTCATTAAAACATAAAAACTTTAGGTATTATTGGATTGGAATGTGTATTTCAGTAATAGGAACTTGGATGCAGAACATTGCTCAGCCTTGGTTAGCTTACACATTAACTAATTCACCATTTTTATTAAGTTTAATTGGTATAGTTCAATATACTCCTATGCTAATATTTTCATTATTTGCAGGGGTTATTGTTGATAAGTTCCCAAAAAAGAAAATTCTAATATTAACTCAATCAGCTTCGCTTATAATTACATTAATACTTGCTATTTTGGTTTGGACAGGTAAGGTTCATTACTGGCATATACTAATATTGTCTACAGTTCTTGGTATTGTTAATACAATTGATATGCCTTCACGCCAGTCAATTATAGTAGAGCTTGTGGGAAAGGAAGACCTAATGAATGGAATTGCCTTAAATTCTATGGCATTTAATTTAGCTAGAATTGTAGGACCATCTATAGCAGGGTTAGTTATGGGATATGTAGGAATTGCAGCTTGCTTCTTCATAAATGCAGCCAGCTTTGGAGCAGTTCTTATAAGTTTGTTTTTTATTAAGATAGAACCATCAAAAGTTGTGGAAACAAAAAATAAGAAAAATACAAAGTTGATAGGAGAAATAAAGGATGGACTTAAGTATATTTATCATAAGCCAGTTCTTCTATATACAATATTAATAATGGCGGTAGTTGGTACATTTGTTCCTAATTTTAATGTTCTAGTGCCTGTTTTTGCAAAAGAAGTATTGAAACAAGGTGAAACTGGTTTTGGTATTCTTATGTCTTTTATGGGGTTAGGGTCATTTATAGGTGCTATGTTTATTGCTATGTTAAGCAAGAATGGTCCTAAAAAGGTTTTTATTTATGTTGTGCCTCTGATTGTAGGAGGATTTTTAATGCTTACAGGGTATACTAGCATCTTTTTAGTAACAGGAATATTTCTTGCACTTACAGGTTTCTTTTTTATCGCTTTTACATCAAGTGCAAATTCAACATTGCAGCTTAATTCAAGTAATGAATATAGGGGCAGGGTTATGAGTGTCTATACCTTAGTTTTTGCAGGATCTACACCAGTAGGTAACTTTTATGCTGGAGTAATTACTCAACATTTTAATGCAAGAATAGGTTTTGCCGCTTGTGGTATTATTGTTATTGTTCTTATTATCCCATTGCTCGTATATAGGATGTTGAAAACTAGGTAGGCTAATGTAGAAAATGTATTTTTATTAATGTCATTTCATAAAATTCACATAATATCAAATAATTATTATATAATATCATGGTTGGAAAGGAGAGTTTGATAATGTGTGAAAAAGTACCAAAACAATTTATATGCTTGGAAGAATTTATATCAGAAAAAGAATATAAGCAAATAAATGAACTTCAAGATTTATGCAATATTAATGACAAAACAAATATCAAATTAGAATTAGACCGTAGAGTAAATATGAATAGAAGTTCTGAAACAAGGTTAAATGAAATAAATGAATTTTTTTATTATGTAGATGAGGTGTTAGTAGCATATATTCAAATATCAAGTTTAGGAAATAACATAGGTGAAATTAATGGATTGATCCATCCTCATTGGAGGAACAAAGGGTTGTTTAGCAGGCTCCTCGGATTTGCGGCTGAAGAATGTAGAAACAGAAAATTCACTAAACTAGTATTATTATCAGAAGCTCAATCAAGTTACGGAGTTGATTTTATTAATATAGTTGGGAGAAAATTTGCTTTTTTAGAATATAGAATGAAACTAGTTAAAAAAGTTACTTTTCAGCATAGTGGTATAAGCTTAAGAAAGGCAGAAGAGTTTGATTTACAGGAAATACAAAGACAAAACATACTGTTTTTTTATGATGAATATATCAATAATAGTTTTTTACAACAAGAGCAAGAGAAACAAAATACGTATATGATTGAGTTAAGAGAACAGGTTATAGGAAAAATAAGCATAGATTATAGTGATAATTCAGCATATATTTTTGGAGTTGTAATATTGCCTAACTTTAGAAGAAAGGGTTATGCAAAAGCTGCACTAAGTAAAGCTATAGATTTAATTAAGGAAAAAAATATAAATAATATAGAATTGGATGTAGAATGCAATAATATTAGTGCATTAAATTTATATAAAGCTTGTGGGTTTGAAGAAAAGTCTGTTTTGTTGACAAAGTTTCCTGAGAAAATATAGTCCAAGCCATTTGGTGTATTCTCTCAGGAAAAATTGGTGATTAATATAGATTAAATTTTAAATTTACTTACTTCTTGATTTAGTTGATCTGCACTTTCTTTTGATTTAGTAACTTCCTCAATGATGATATTAGATTTTTCTGTGATGTCTACAATTTTTGAAGCAATATTTGTAGTACCTTCTGCTCCTTCGTTAGTGGACATAGATACTTGTTGAATTGTATTTGTTACTTCTTGAAGTGAGGCTAATAGTTCTTCTGAAGTAGAACTGAAATCTAACACAAGATTGTTTACAAACTCTGCATCTTTGCTATATTCATCAGCTACAGTTAGCATTGAATCGTAGTCATTTATTACATCTTTAGATACAAAATTCAAAAGTTCATTTGAACTAGAAGATAAATCATTCACTGATGATACAACTTTTTCAGTTATATTTTGAATTTCTGCTATTGTATTTTGAGATTGTTCTGCTAGATTTTTTATTTCATCTGCAACTACAGCAAAGCCTTTACCAGATTCGCCAGCTCTTGCTGCTTCAATAGCAGCATTTAATGCTAAAAGGTTAGTTTGTTCTGATATATCCATTATTGATTCAGATAATACATTGATTTGTTCTACAACTTTTGAATTTTCTAGTGCCACTTCTAAATTATTTTTAGTTTCTGTAAATACTTCTAAAGTTCTTTTTTGAGATTGCGTTACTGAAGCCTTAGTTTCTAATGCTCTTTCATTTATATGAGAAGCTTGGATAGCTCCTTCTTGAGCTTTTTTTGCAATTGAAGTAACAGCAATTTCAATTTCATCAGCAGAAGCATTCATTTCTTGCGTTGCAGCAGCAGTTTGTTCAGTTCCTGCGGATAATTCTTCTGCAGTTGAGGCTACTTCCTCAATATTAATATTTAAGTTATACATATGTTTTGAAATATTATTTACAACTGTTTCTATGGAATCAGATTCTTGTTTTACATTTCCAATAAGCTGCTTTAAGGAATTTTGCATTAAATCTATAGCTTGAGTCATTGCTCCTATTTCATCTCTTCTTTTCAAAGCTTTATCAGGAGCTTTGTTTGTAAAGTCACCGGTAGCAACTTTTTTCAAATGTTCTACTGCTAAGGTTAATGGTATAGCCAGAGATTTTGCCAGTGCTACTGTATACACTGTACCAATAATTACCGCAAATATAAATATTGCTAAAAATATCATTTGAGAATTATGAAAGTTGATATTATTTTGCCCATTTAGTTTATCTGATAAATTAGCAACATATAAAGCAATTTCCTTTAAGCTTGTTTGAAATTCATCTTTATTTGTTTCAACCGCATTAAATTCTTCTAAGGCTTTTGCTGTATTTCCTTTCATAGCATAGTTTATTGCAGCATCTTTTCCTTGTAGAAACTTTTCAAAATTACTTTCAATAATTGTTAACCTATCTTGTTCATATTTATCAAGATTAGATTGCTTATACTTTTCGAGATTATTTTTAAATGAATTTTGTCTAGTTTCAATATCTTTTACTTTTTCGTCTTGCTTACTTTTATCTTCTGGATGTAAAAGTATGTAGTATAGATCTGCCTCAATAGCTCTAGATTGGTTTCTGTTATCATTTAGTAATTCAACACCAAGTAAATTTCTTTTATACATTGCTGTTATGTCCTTGTTTGATTTATCAAGGTAATAATAGCCTACTATACTTATTAGAACAATTAATGATAATGCCATTATAGAAAAAATTCTTAGTTTCAGTCGTACTTTTAAGTTATTCATTGTTAGCCTCCTATTTGATTTTTTTAAATTTAGACATAATAATAAAATTATAATGGAGTTTCTGTGATTTTGCCAAGTGTATTATATGGGAAATTAAATATAGATTTAGAAAGTAAACATTTAAAAGTAGAAAGTGCTAAAACTTTTTGTATAAAATCGGGAAAATAGTAATAATTAATTTTAAAAGTAGCAGAATTAACAGATATTACAAGTCAATAAATGTATTATCTTTAAGATAATGATTAATTTATACTTGCATATAAGTATAAAAGTATATATAATTAATGAATAATAAGATATATAAAATGCAGCAATGAAAAAAGCTACGATGTATAAATTTCTTCAGAGAGCCGATGGTAGGTGAGAATCGGTGAAAGTTTAACTCTTTCCACTTTTGGAGCTGTCGATGATGAATCGAAAGGGTAGTATCCTTTATCATACTGTTATTGAGTGGCTAGTTTTTATTTTAAACTAGCAATTTGGGTGGCAACGCGGATTTTCTTCCGTCCCAATTATACATATCCATAGGTGTATGTATAATTGAGACGGAAGTTTTTATTTTATTATTAAAAAATAAATTTATTTTATGTAGGAGGCAAAAATATGTTAGATTTAAAATTTGTAAGAGAAAATCCTGAGATTGTTAAGCAAAATATAAAGAATAAGTTTCAGGATAAAAAATTAGGTTTAGTAGATGAAGTGATTGCTTTAGATGCTGAACTTAGAACTGCTAAGCAAGAGGCAGAAACTTTAAGAGCTAATAGAAATAAGATTTCAAAGCAAATTGGTGCTTTAATGGGGCAAGGAAAGAAAGACGAAGCAGAAGAAATAAAGAAACAAGTTACTGCTGATTCTGATCGTTTAGCTGAGTTAGAAGTAAAAGAAGCTGAATTAGAGAAAAAAGTTAAGGATATTATGATGGTTATTCCAAACATAATTGATCCAAGTGTTCCTATAGGTAAAGATGATAGTGAAAATGTTGAACTAGAGCGTTTTGGAGAACCAGTTGTTCCAGAATTTGAAATTCCATATCATGCTGAAATTATGGAAAAATTAAATGGACTTGATTTAGATAGTGCTAGAAAGGTTGCAGGTAATGGATTCTATTACTTAATGGGAAATGTAGCAAGACTTCATTCAGCAATAATTTCTTATGCAAGAGATTTCATGATAGATCGTGGTTTTACATATTGTATACCACCATTTATGATTCGTAGTGAAGTTGTAACTGGTGTTATGAGCTTTGCCGAAATGGATGCTATGATGTATAAGATTGAGGGAGAGGATTTGTACTTAATTGGTACAAGTGAACATTCAATGATTGGTAAGTTTATTGATACAATATTACCAGAAACTTCATTGCCTCAAACTTTAACAAGTTACTCACCTTGTTTCAGAAAAGAAAAGGGAGCTCATGGTATAGAAGAAAGAGGAGTATATAGAATTCATCAATTTGAAAAACAAGAAATGATAGTTGTATGTAAACCAGAAGAAAGCATGGAATGGTATGATAAGCTATGGAGAAACACAGTGGATTTATTCCGTTCTTTAGATATACCAGTAAGAACTTTAGAGTGTTGTTCTGGTGACTTAGCAGACTTAAAAGTTAAATCAGTAGATGTAGAAGCTTGGTCTCCTAGACAAAAGAAGTACTTTGAAGTAGGAAGTTGCTCAAACTTAGGTGATGCACAAGCTAGACGTCTAAAGATTCGTGTAGATGGTGATAATGGCAAATACTTTGCACATACATTAAACAATACTGTAGTTGCTCCTCCAAGAATGCTAATTGCATTTTTAGAAAACAACTTAAATGAAGATGGATCTATAAATATTCCAGTTGCATTACAACCTTATATGGGTGGAATGACTGTAATTAAATAATGATGTTAATCAAGAAGAACAATAAACTAGTTGTTTTAAACTTGGTGTTCTTCTAATTAAATAATGATTCTAATTAATAAGACCATATATTAAGTTAAGAAGATGATTTCTGTATTGAACAGGAGTCATCTTTTTGTTTTTTGCATCTCTTTGGATTATAGATAAAAGGTTCAGCATACATTTTATACTGGTTCATAAGTAATTAACAGTTTTGATTACTGAGAAATAATAGGTTGGAATAGTAAATATATATCTAATCGAGTGTAATAATAAGTAAAAAAGAGAATATAGTGTAAAATTTAACAATATAGCGGATATAAATGTATTTTTTTAGGTTAGACGTATTTGCAAAAATTTCCACACAGTAGTATAAATAAACTGACTAGTCAGTTTATTTATATATTTTAAGGAGGTATCAATATGCAAAATTTCTTTCAAGATCTCAAGGACAACTTAGTTAATCAATACTATGAATGTCCGGCATATAAACTTATATGTGATAATCAAGGATTTAACCCTAGCATTAATCTAAACTCTGAAAAGGATATTGAACAAGTACCATTTGTTACAACTACATTATTTAAGAAATCTGCTGAAATATTTACAGACTTATTAAGAGTTCCGCTAGACAAAATTGATAAGTGGACAATGTCTAGTAGTACTAGTGGGGATCCAAGCATAGTGGGAAGAAGTGCAACTGATCTTGTGCAGATAAAGAAGTTTATGGATAAGAACGTTAGTGAATACGATTGTGTTTTTTATCCAGAACCTGAAGTTATGAAAAGACTTAGAAGTCAGATGGTGCATGGAAAACCTACAGAATCATACATTGGCAACATATTGGATATGTATGAATTTAATGATAATGCAGTATTTCTTTTAGAAGCAGATGGCGAGGAATTAAACATTAACTTAGATGCTTTTGAAACATTTTTGAGGGAACATAATAATTTAGAACATCATGTTTCTATAAAAGGTTCTACTATTTTACTGTATAATACAATAAATTTGTTAAAGGAAAAAATACGACCAGTGAATCTTGGAAAGAATACAATAGTTCAAACAGGAGGAGGAGGTTGGGATGGAAAAAAGGGTTCTTTAAGTGTTGGAACAACTTTAAAAAGACAAGATTTTGTAGAAGAAATATCTAGCTTTCTTGGTATACCAGAAGAGAATTTCATAGACTCATACTCATTTACAGAAAACTCTTTTCCAATATCAGGTCACTATTCTAAGGAATACAAGGACTATCTTTTCCATATTCCTGAGTACGGCAAGGTAATTATAAGGGATATTAAGACTTTAAAGTCACTTTATAATCCAGGTGATAGAGGATTCATACAAATGTTAAATGCATATGGAACTTCTGCGTTTGCCGGAGCATCTATATTAGTTGATGATATTGGAGAAATAGTTTCTATGGATAAATGTCCTGATTGTGGACAAAGAGTCATGACTATAAAACTAATAGGAAGAGTTAAAGGTGCAGAAGCAAAGGGATGTGGAGCAACTCTTAATGTAAAGGAGGAGAAGTAATGAGAATTGAATATACCTGTGGAAATACCGCTTTAGCAAAGAAAATAAATGATATGGATTTAGAGTTGGTTTGTTCAGAAGAAAGTCAAATAGTCAATGAGATAGAACGGCTAAAAAAAAATAAAGATAAAGTTCACAGTATACCAGTTGAAAAAACTCTAGAGCTTTTAGATAAATGTGGCAGGATGTGGTTAAATAGAGAATACTCAAAAAAGCATATTGAGGTTTTGTCTCATATATTAAATCAAAGCCAAGAACTTGTGACTTATGAACTTGAAAATTCAATGCAAATGTTATTAAAAGAGAACTTACAGGCAGTAATTAGAGAAGAACTTGGTCATATTGATATACTGGATAATTGGGTTGGAACAAGCTATGGTAAGGTTCATAGACAACCTAGAGGAGTTATGTTTCATAATGTTTCTGGAAATGCTTTTGTAGTAATTCCAACGAGTATATCTATGGGACTGTTATCTAAAAATTGTAACTTAGTAAAAGTATCTGGAGACGAGCCATATTTTGCCTATGCTTTTTATAAAAGTTTGATTGAGATTGATCCAACAATAGAGGAAAGACTATCAGTAGTATATTTTAATAGTGAGTGTTCAAATATATATGAAACTATTGTAAGGGAAACTGATTGTGTTATACATTGGGGAGGAGAGCATTCAGGAAGAATAATGGCAGAACTATGTGCAAAGTATAATTCTCATTTAGTTATGCATGGTGCCAAAATTAGCTTTGAAGTTATAGACAAGGTAGAAAATATAAATAATGTTGCTAAAGGTGTTGCACGAGACATGGTATGTTGGGAGCAGAAGGCGTGCTTATCACCTAGAATAGTGTTTGTAAACAAAGAGTTGGACATTAAATTATTAGCTGAAAGCATAGCAGAAAGCCTGAATGAACTTGCAGAAAGATTTCCAAAAGCATATTTAAATCCATGGAGTTCTATGAAAGCAATACAGGATAGGCAATATTGCTTGCTAAAGTATGGAATAAAAAAGGAGAGAAATGCAAAGCTATACGGCTCTTACAATGCAGACTATACTATAATTTTAAGTGATGGGATGCCAGACAAGGAGGATATAGATAGATGTTTTAATAGATTTATTTTTATTTGTCCTTATGACAATACAGATGAAGTGCATGAATATGTTGAAAATAATTTAAAAGCATATTTACAAACTATGGGGTATAGTGGTGCTGATGAAGAGTTTGTTGAGAAGATGACATTGCTTGGTGTAAGCATAGTAACAAAGCCAGGTGAAATGCCATTGCATTATCCAGGTACATCTCATGATGGTCTTCATAATTTAAATGAGATGACAATTGTAGTTAGTGCTCAAATTTAGTTTTATATTTCCTTAAAGAGGTTGTAATCTATAAATATAGATTATGGTGTTGGTCAACCTCTTAAAAGTTTAAAATAGTAATAAATTATTGTATAATTGTTTATTAGATATACAGGTGTTTCAGATTCTAAGTTAGAATAAAATTCTATAAAGATTGTTTTTTAAAATATAAATTCAGTGATGTTTGAGATTAATAAGTTGTAATAAAATGAATGAAATTAGGGTGTGAATTATGAAGGTAATTGATTTAACTCATTTAATATATTCAGATATGCCAGTTTTTCCAGGTGATGAAAAACCTTATTTTGAAAAGGTGAGTACATTAGAAAGTGATGGATTTAGAGAATCAAAAATTATGATGAATTCTCATACAGGTACACACATAGATGCTCCAGCACATATGTTAGGTGAAGCACAATATTTAGATAACATACATATAGGACAGTTTATTGGGAAAGCAATTATTTTGGATTTTTCCCACATAGATAAATCCATGGCTAGTGAAAGTCAGTTAAAGGATTATATAGATAAGTACATAATAGATGTAAACCACTTAAAGGTTTATAAAGAAAATATAGAAAAAGCAGAATTTATAATTATAAAAACAGGTTGGAGTAAATATTGGGGAGAAGAAAAGTATTATAAAAATTTTCCGTGTTTAAGTGAAGAAGCAGCTCAATGGTTATCACAATTTACTCTAAAAGGTGTTGGAGTTGATACGATTTCTATTGATGATATAGAATCAACAGCATTTCCAGTACATAAAGCCTTGTTGAAAAAAAACATAATAATAATTGAGAATTTGACCAATCTAGAAGAGGTTAGCAAGAAGCGGTTTATTTTAAGCGTAATGCCTTTAAGAAATAAAGATGCTGACGGATCACCAGTAAGAGCAGTTGCAATAGAAGAAATTTAGTGAGATTTATTTTCTTAAGTATAACATTAATTCTACATAAGAAAAATAATTAAAAATGGTTATTATGCTATGGAGTATATTATCTTTATGTGCTATGCTTTATTGTAGTAAAAATTTATTTTTGCAAAGGGGCGTGTAGCAAATGAAGATAATAGCCTATGAAACTAGACAGGATGAAGAAGACTATTTTGTTGAAGTTGGAGAAAGGTTAGGTGTAGAGATCATTTATACCAAAGAAGCATTAAATGAAGAAACTATAGAGTTATCTAAGGGCTGTAATGGCGTCACTATTCTTGGCCACAGTAAAATTAATTCAGCTATTTTGGATAAATTAAAGGAATTTCATATTAACTACATTTCTACAAGAACAATAGGATATAACCACATAGATATTGATTATGCCAAAGAAGTTGGAGTTAAAGTGTGTAATTCAGGATATGAGCCTAATGGTGTAGCAGATTTTACAATAATGCTTATGCTAATGTCCATTAGACATTATAAACAGGCAATGTTTCGTGGAAATGTAAATGATTATTCACTGGCAGGTCTTAGAGGCAGAGAGATGAAAGATCTTACAGTTGGAGTTCTTGGCAGCGGCAGAATAGGATCGGCAGTAATTGAAAATTTACAGGGATTTGGATGTAAGGTTTTGGTTTATGATGCATTCCCAAATGATAAGGTAAGAGAAAAAGCAATTTATGTAGATTTAGATACTCTTTATGCAGAAAGTGATGTTATTACTTTGCATACACCATTACTTAAGGATACCTATCATATGATAGATAAAAAATCTATTGATAAAATGAAAGATGGAGTAGTACTTATAAATTGTGCCAGAGGAGAACTTATGGATGTTGAGGATGTCATCGAAGGCATAGAAACAGAAAAAATAGGTGCTTTAGGGTTAGATGTAATAGAAAATGAAGAAGGAATTTATCATCAAGATAGACGTAGTGATATACTAACTAATAGGCAAATGGCTTACCTTAGACAATTTCCAAATGTAACTATGACTCAACATATGGCATTTTATACAGATGCTGCGGTAAAGAGCATGGTTAATTGTGGAATTGAAAGTTTATACTCATTATTTACCGAAGGAACAACCAAATATGAAATAAAGTAGTATTAAGTAGTTAATAAATATTTTAGATTTGCGTGAAGTAACAAGTCAATGTAATAGTGATTGGTATAAAATAAAATTCATATAGAAGTATTCCACTTAAATGTTGGTAGAAAAATGTCGAATTTTTGTAACTTGTCCACCAATATTTCCACCAACATTATTAATGAAACTCCTATTTCTAGCGTCGTAGGAGTAAGGGATTCGCGCAAAAGGCGAGCTTTTGGCTCTCTGCTTATGGAACAGTTCTATACAGATACTAGAGGTATCAATAAATATCCTATGATAAATAAAAGCCAATGTATCAAAATGTAGAAATTTCATTACAACCGTATATAAGATGTACAAAATATTGTTCATCAAAGTTGAAATATTAATAAAGATTAATAAATAAAAGCGAATTGTTAACTGAATATTTATGAATTTTATTAATTAGAATTTGTATACTTGAGTAAAATAAAAAAGAAAGTAAGAGTTATAGTATGAATATATTAGGAAACGTAAAAAAAATCCCAGCAGGACTGATGTTGATTCCTATGTTAATAGCTGCTTTTATAAATACATTTCTGCCTAATATTATGCAGGTAGGAAATCCTACAACAGCTATTTTTTCAAAAGCAGGAACTATGTGCATAGTTGGTATTATGCTTGTTTTTGCAGGAATACAATTTAAGCCTAATCAATTGATAATAACCATAAAACGAGGCGGTATACTTGTAGCTTTGAAACTAGCAATTAGTATTACTTTTGGAATTATAGTAATGAAGCTATTTAAGTTAGAAGGAGTGTTTGGAATTTCAACACTAGCTTTAGTTACCTGCATTACAAGCTGTAATCCTGGAATGTACATTGCATTGATGGAGTATTATGGTGATGAAGTTGATATTGCCAATTTTGCACTTTTAAATATTATAGGCCTTCCATTCATTCCTATATGTATCCTAGGGTTTGCAGGTGGATATGGAATAAACTATACAAGTATTGTTGCTACTTGCATACCATTTTTTGTAGGAATTATATTGGGATGTTGTGATAATAACATTAGAGAATTTACAAAGTCAGGAACAAGTATTATGTTACCTTTTTTAGGTTTTTGCTTGGGAGCTAGTATTAATCTTAAGTTAGCATTTTCATCTTGTGGTTTAGGGTTAATTCTGTTCTTAATCTTTTTAATTGTAAATAATGTCCCAATGTTGATTGTGGATAAATATGTTTTAAAGCAGAAAGGACATTCTTCAACAGCAATATGCTGTGTTGCAGGGTTATCTATTGCAGTACCTAAGCTTGTTGCAGAAGTTGATCCTAAGTACTTACCTTATGTTGATTCTGCAAGTGCGCAAATAGCTTTTACAGTTATATTAAGTGCAATTATTGTCCCTATTTGGGTTAAGAAATTAGTAAAAAGTATTTAAAATTTATTTATTAAGATATCTAAAACCATAAACTAAGAGATTAGTTTATGGTTTTATTTATTATATGAATCTTTATTGACAAATATTACCAATATTGGTAGTATTGTAATTATATAGGCCTATATGATTTATAAAAGATTATTCAGAGAGAGGGATGCAATGAGGGAAATTACAGGGTCAAAAGTGTTTAGTACAATAATTTCATTTATTAAGCCTTACTGGTATATGGTCGCTCTATGCTTATTAGGCACAATATTTGGAACTGCAGTTGATGTGATACAAGCAAAACTTTTGCAATATGTAGTTGACTCTGCTATTGCAGGAAAGCAAGAATTTTTTATCAAAATAGTATTTTTGCTAGTTCTTATTATGTTATTCAGTAGTTTGATTAAATATGTAATAAAGTACTTTTCAGGACATTTAGGAATAAGTGTAATCAGAGATGTTAGAAGCCGCATAGCCTATTGCTTGCAAAAGTTACCTGCAAGATATATTGAGTTACATCATTCAGGGGATATAATTTCAAGAATAAACAATGATGTAGGAGCAATTCAAGGTTTTGTAGAAGGAAATCTTACAAACCTAGTATATTATCCTTTGATAATTTTAGGAATATCATTATATTTAATTTATTTAAATTGGAAGCTATTAGTGGTAAGTTTGATTATTTTGCCTATAAGTATGATTGCATCAAATAAGCTTGGAAATGCCATTGGAAAATATTCAGTACAGCTTCAGCAGGAATTTGCTAAATTTAATTCTATTATTCAAGATGTTACTGGAGGTATATTCATAGTAAAGTCTTATAATATTGAAAATTTAATGTTTGATAAGCTTAAAACTATTACTGAGAATATACTTGATAAAAAAATTAAAACTGATCGTAGATGTATGGCTATTGCTCCAATTTCAATGATTTTAGGCGTAATACCTAATATGAGTTGTATCTTATATGGTGGTTATTTGACAATACTTGGAGAGATTACTCCGGGTGAACTTCTAACCTTTACTTATTTACTTGGCTTTTTAATTGGACCAATTGCAGGAATACCTAATATGATTGTAGCAATTAAAATAACTTTACAATCATCTAAAAGAATAATAGAAATATTAGAGGAACCTGAAGAAAGACAGGATGGAACAGAGTTTGATGAAAAGGATTGTGAAAAAGTAGTAGAGTTTGCTAGTGTATCTTATGCTTATGATAAGGGGAAATATGCATTAAATAAACTAAATCTATGCTTAAAAAAAGGAAAGGTTACAGCATTAGTTGGTTCTAGTGGTAGTGGTAAAAGCACGGTTTGTAAACTATTATGTGGTTTTTATGAACATTATGAAGGCGAAATAAAGATATATGGTGAGAGCATGAAATATTGGAGTTTAAAAGGAATTAGAAAGCAAATTTCATTTATGTCTCAAGACACAATTTTATTTCCTTGTTCAATATATGAAAATATATCTTTTGGAAGAATAGGAGCAACCAAGGAAGAAGTAATTGAAGCAGCTAAAGCAGCTAATGCACATGAATTTATAAGTAAATTATCTAATGGTTATGAAACAATTATAGGTGAACGAGGTGCAACCTTATCAGGTGGGCAGAGACAACGTATCGCCATAGCAAGAGCAATATTAAAGGATAGTCCTATTGTATTATTGGATGAACCTACATCAGCTTTGGATGTTAAATCTGAAAGAATGGTTAAGGTTGGATTGGAAAGATTTTTGAAAGATAGAACTGTATTAATTATTGCTCACAGGTTATCTACAGTAGAAAATGCTGATGAGATTATAGTTATGAATGAAGGAAATGTGGTTGGATATGGAACTCATAAGGAACTCATAGAAAAAAATGATTTATATAGACGTCTTTATTACAAACAATTTTCTTTACCACAAGAGGGGGAAGATGCATGTGTATGAAAAAGTTTAAAGGTATAAATGAGTTAAGAAGAATAATGAGTTTTATGAGACCAAGGATGTTGAAATATAGTATAGGGGTAATAGGAAATAATTTATCTGCTGCATTAGGACTAAATATAGTTATGGCATTTATTTATAAGGACATGGTAAATAGTGCGGTAAATAGAGATATAACTCTTTTAGTAAAATCTATAATTATTGCACTTGTAACTTTAACAATAGCAAGTTTTATATGTACATCATTAACTTATATGTATAACAAGTGTATCAGATATACAATGACTGAAATAAGGCAAAAAACATTTTTTCATATGGAGTGTTTACCAATAAATCAATTTGAAAGAAGGCACAGTGGGGATACTCTTTCAAGGATGACCAATGATCTTAATAATATTGAATATATCTATGCAGATGGAATAAGCGGGATGCTTTACGCTATTATAGTTGGAGTTTCAGCAGCAATATCTATGTTTGCGTTGAATTGGAAGATAGCACTTTATACTATAGGACTTGGAATAATTACATTCTATATAAATACTTGTTTTGCAAATTCATTTAGAAATATTAATGATAAAATTCAACAAGGTTATGGAAAGATGACAGAGCTTATATCTGATTTATTTTCAGGAATTCAACTCATTAAACTGTTTCACTTAGAAGATCTAATACTAAAAAAATATAATAAATCAAATGACAATATAAAAGATTTAATTGTTGTTAGAACTAGAAAGTATGCTGTTTTAGATAGTATTAATTCAATTATAGGTGGGTTGAGTTTTATAGGAATTGTAATTATAGGCGGAATGATGGCACTTAAAAAGAACACAGATTTTGGTACAGTTATGGCTTTTATTAAACTTCAAGGCAATATTAGCTTTATGTTTTTTCAAGCAGGGAGTTTAATAACAGAATTTCAAAGAGTTTTAGCAGGAGCAAGTCGTCTTTTTGAACTTTTAGATGAACCTATAGAAAGTCAAATAGAAAATATGCATAGTCAAAGTATAGGAAGCAATGCAATTGAAATGAGGAATGTAGTGTTCCAGTATTCATCTGAAAAAGTAGTATTAAATAATTTTAATATTTCTGTTCCGATAAATCAAAAAGTGGCACTAGTTGGGTCAAGTGGTTGTGGAAAGAGCACAATAATAAAAATATTGCTTGGATTTTATACAGTCAATAATGGGAGTATAGAAGTTTGTGGTAAATCTATAAATTCATATACCCTGCCAGAACTAAGGAATTTAATGTCATATGTTCCTCAAGACACATATCTATTTGATGGAACAATTGAAGAAAATATACGTTATGGAAAAAGAAATGCATCACAGCAAGACGTTATAGAAGCAGCTATAGCAGCTAATGCACACGAATTTATTTTAAATCAGCCTGAAGGCTATAATACCCAGATTGGAGAGAGAGGGGCTCGTTTGTCAGGAGGGCAAAGGCAGCGTATTGCTATTGCAAGAGCCTTTTTGAAAAATGCACCTATTTTGCTTCTAGATGAAGCAACATCTTCCTTAGACTCAGAATCAGAGAATCAAGTTCAAATTGCACTTGAATCATTGATGAGAGGAAGGACTGTTATTGTGATTGCTCATAGATTATCCACTATTGAGAATGCGGATAAAATTTATGTAGTAGCAAAGGGAAAAATTGTTGAGTGTGGGAAACATGAAGAACTTATAAACAATGGAGGCTTATATAAAAAACTTCATGAATTACAATTTAAAAATATAGCAGTTTAATAATTATGTTATTTGAGGAGAGATGAGAATGATTATTAGTAAAACACCTTTGAGAGTTAGTTTTTTTGGAGGCGGAACAGATATTAAGGATTACTACAGTAAATGTGGAGGCGCTGTTTTTAGTGCAACTATAGATAAATATATCTATGTAATAGTGAAATCAAGGTATGATAATAAGATTGTCTTAAACTATTTTAAGCATGAAGAAGTTGATGATATTAATAAAATTGAGCATGAAATTATAAAGGAAGCATTGAAAATAACAGGTATTACCAAAGGAATTGAAATTACAAGTATGTCTGATATTCCATCTGAAGGAAGTGGATTGGGATCTTCAAGTTCTTTTACTGTTGGTTTGTTAAACGCTTTATTTGCATATAAAGGTGAATGTAAAAGTCAAGATGATTTGGCTAAATTAGCATGCAGTATTGAGATTGATATATTAGGAGAACCAATTGGCAAACAAGATCAATATGCTGCAGCTTTTGGTGGCTTTAAGAAGTATTTCTTTTCAAAAGATGATACTGTAGAGGTTGAAGATGCAAACATTTCAAATGAAATTTATAAGATCCTAAACATGCATACTATGATGTTTTATACAGGAATTACACGAAGAGCATCTTCAGTATTGAGTGATCAAAAGAAAAATATTAATAGTGAAATAAATACTTTAAATAGATTAAAAGAATTTGCACTGAATTGCCAACAGGATTTTATGAATCCAGATATCTGCAAGATAGGAGCTATGTTAGATGTCAGTTGGCAGGAAAAGAAGAAGTTATCTAAGAAAATACACAATGATGAAATAAATTCAATGTACGATATTGCTAAAAAAGCTGGAGCATATGGAGGAAAGTTATTAGGTGCAGGCGGGGGTGGATTTTTCTTATTTTTATGTCCGTTAGAAAAACAACAAAAAGTAAGAAAAGCTTTAAAACAATATAAAGAGTTACCAGTAACCTATGATAAGTATGGAAGCAGAATTATACTTAATTCTGATGATCACTGTAGCTTTATAAAATATAAGACTGTTGAAAACTTATAATAGGGGTGTTTTGTATGAGTAATTCAGTACTTGTTGCAGCTGCACAATTAAATATTTTTAATACAAATGCATTGAATTTTCAAGTAATAAAGAAGTTAAAAGAATTAGGAGTCGATATTAGAATTTTTATCCCAATGGATAGGAAGACACAGAGGATTTGCATTCAAGAATTTATTGCAATAGATGATATAGCATTGAATATTGGAGATATTGAAATTGAGGCAGAAATAAAAGAAAGTGAATATGAAGGCATTAAAATTTATGCTTTAGATATGCCTGAATATTTTGATATGGATAATATCTATGATCAAACAAATGAAGCAGAAAAGTTTAGTTGTTTTTGTAGAGGAATTTTAAAAGCATTACCAATAATAAATTTTAAACCAGAGATAATACAGTGTGAGGATTGGCCAACAGCATTTATTCCGTTCATTTTGAAAGAGAAATATAAAGATATCACTTTTTATGATGAGATAAAAACTATATTTACTTTTAATAATATAGGTAATCAAGGAATATTTGATATTGATACCTGTAGGTATTTGGATATAACAAGAGAGGAACTTGTTTCTAAAGGATTAGATTACTATGAACAAATTAATTTTATGAAAGCAGGATTATTATATGCTGATAAGATTACCACAGTAAGTACTAATTATGTAAAAGATATTAGTTCACAAATGTTTGGTAACACTTTAGAGAATATTATTAATATGAGACAAGAGGATATTTGCGGGATACTAACAGGGATAGATAATGATAGCAATAATCCTCAGACAGATCAGAGAATTTATGTGAATTATAGTATTGATTCTATTGAAGGAAAATTGCAAAATAAAAAATTGCTTCAGAAGAAGTTAGGATTTGAAATTAATGATGATATACCACTAATATTTTTTAATTCAAACTTAAGCTGTGAAAAAGGAATAGATTTGATTCAATATTCTTTGCCAGATATTATGAAGGATAATGTACAAATGATTATTATGTCAAACAAGACAAGATGTGAAGAGTTTCAAGAGGAGATATTGGAAGAATTTTTACAAAGAGCCACTGAAAGATATAGTGATAAATTCTTATATATTCCGTTTGATGAGAGTATGTTATATAAATGTTTTGCAGGGGCAGATATATTTTTAATGCCTTCAGCAATAGAACCCTGTGGATTTGGACAACTTGTTGCCATGAGATATGGTGCAGTTCCTTTAGTAAAGGAAGTTGGTGGATTTATAGATACTGTGAAGTTTTTTGAAAATGATATGAAAAATGCAACAGGGTTTTCTTTTAAGTATTCAAACGAAAAGGTTCTTCTATATACAATTAGAAGAGCTATTGAAGTATATAAAAACAAAGATGTTTGGATTAATATTCAGAAAAATTGCATGTCACAAGATTTCCAAATTGATAAATATATTAAAGAATATATTCAGCTCTATAGTGCTTTAGTAAAAGAAAGGTATTGTATCTGCTAAAGTATACAAGGAGGATGCTATGAAAAAATCAATTTTGTTTGTTACTTCCCAAGTGTATCCATTCACAACTGGAACTATGGGAGTATTCAATTATTCCCTTCCTAAAAAATTGATAAAACTAGGTTTTGATGCCAGAGTTATTGTGCCTAGAATTAATAAACCGTATAAGCCTTACCCAAAGGAAACAAATGATATTGTATCGTTAGACATTAATATGTCAGATCAAATTTATCCGTGTACTGTTGAGAGTTGTACTTATGATGGAGTACCGATGTATTTTATTAATTCAGACTATTTTTTTAGTAGAGATAAATTATATGGATATAGTGATGAGGTACAAAGGTTTTGCTACTTTTGTAAAGCAGTTCTGCATGCTATACCACACCTAGATTTTAATCCTGATATTTTACATTGCCAGGATTGGCACACTGGATATATTCCAGTACTTTTGAAAACTAAATTTAAAGGATTTAGTAAGTCAGTAAAAACACTATTTACTATACACAACATGGGATATCAAGGTGTTTTTGATAAGGAAAATTGTGTTTTCTTAGACTTGGATTGGGATGAATTGGTTAATTGTAATATAGATTATTATGACCAAATTAATTTTATGAAAGCAGGAATAAGTTATGCAGATATTATTACAACTGTAAGTCCAACTTATGCGAAAGAGATTGCAACAGAACAATATGGAGCAACCCTAGATAAAACTGTGAAAAGTCGTAGTAATAATATTTATGGAGTCCTTTGTGGCTTAGATACTGAAATAAATAATCCAGCAAAAGATTCAAGGATTTTTGTAAATTATGATGCCTATAATTTACAAGGAAAATATGAAAATAAGAGGTTTTTACAACGAGAATTGAAATTTGAAGAAAGAGAAGATATCCCGATCATTTCTTTATTTTCTAGATTGAAGACAGAAAAGGGGCTAGATTTAGTAAGGAGCGTATTTAAGGATATTATGAAAGCTGATATTCAATTTGTAGTAGTATCAGATGGGGATGTTATGTATGAAGAATTTTTTAGAAGAGCAGCAAAGGAATATCCACAAAAATTTGCTTTTATTTTATATGATAATGATTTTGCATATAAGGCCTATGCTGGTTCTGATTTATTCCTAATGCCATCTAGTTATGAACCTTGCGGAATTGGCCAATTAATTGCATTAAGGTATGGCACTGTACCAATAGTTCATCAAGTAGGAGGTTTAAATGACAGCATAAAAGAATATAATCCTCTTACTGGAGAAGGAAATGGTTTTTGTTTTAAGCCATATAATGCAAAAGTTATGCTTTATACAATTAGAAAGGCAATAAGAATGTATCATAAGAAGGATGATTGGTTAAAGGTTGTTAGGAATGGAATGTTAGAGGATCATAGTTGGGATAAATATGTAGAACAATATGTTGATGTATATAAACAGGTTTAAACAATAAGTAATAGAAGGGAGGTACAATATGAAGGCTGTAATTTTAGCAGGGGGAATGGGAACACGGTTAAAAGAATATACAAAGGATATTCCTAAACCTTTAATAACAATAAATGAGAGACCTATCTTGGAATATCAGATTGAAAATTTAAAAAACTATGGAATAAAAGATATTTTAATAATTGTGGGGTATTTAGGATTCAAGATTAAGGAGTATTTTGGTGATGGAAAGAATTTTGGAGTAAATATAGAGTATTTTGAAGAAAATCAACCATTAGGAACTGCGGGAGCCTTATATTATCTTAAGAATACTTTCACAGAAGATTTTATATTAATTTATGGGGATATTATTTTTGATATTGATGTGTACAAGTTTATAGATTTTCATAAAGCTAATGGAGGAATTGGAACATTAATTGTGCATCCTAACAATCATCCTTATGACAGTGATATTTTGATAGTTGATGAAAATCAGTTGGTAAAAGGTATTGCTAAAAAGAATGAAAAGCGAAATTTCTTTTATAATAACTGTGTAAATGCAGGAATATTCATTTTTAAAAAGGATTTGATTGATTATGTGCTTAAGGACAAGAAACAGGATTTGGAGAAGGATGTTGTTCTAAATCTTATTGGAAAAGAAGAAATATATGCTTATAGAACAACAGAATATATAAAAGATATGGGAACACCAGAGAGATATGAACTTGTAAAAAAGCATATGGAGAGTGGTTTTATAAAAAGCAGAAATCTTTCTTCTAAGCAAAAGGCAATTTTTCTTGATAGAGATGGAACAATTAATAAATATGTTGGATTAGTATACAACCCAGATCAGTTAATTATTGAAGATGATGTTATTGAAGCATTAAAGTTATTAAATAGTTCGGAGTATATAAGTATAGTAATAACTAACCAGCCTATAATTGCAAGAAATTTATGTACAATTAATCAGTTGGAAGAGATTCATAGAAAAATGGAAACAATTTTAGGTGAGCAAGGCTGTTATTTGGATGATATATTTTATTGTCCCCACCATCCTGATTCAGGATTTCCTGATGAAAATAAAATATTTAAGATACATTGTGATTGTAGAAAACCTGCTATTGGGTTAATAGAAAAAGCAGTTGGAAAATACAATATAGATTTGTCTAAGTCTTTTTTTATAGGAGATACTACAGTAGATATTCAAACAGGGAAGAATGCAAATTTAAAGACAATTCTTTTGGCCACAGGAGAAGGTGGAAAAGACAATAAATATATGGTTAAACCAGATTTTTACGCTGAAAACTTATCAAAAGCTATAAATAGTATTTTAGAAAATAATTTTGAGGAGGTAATGGTATGAATTTTGTAGATAATATTGATAAATATTTTGAGGAATTAATGCAGGTTATTGATGTTATGGATAGAGAACAAATCAATAATGTTATGAATAAACTTGTAGAGGTAAATGATAGAGGAGGATCAATTTATATTTTCGGGAATGGGGGCAGTGCGGCAACAGCTTCACATTTTGTTGTGGATTTTAATAAAGGAGTGAGTGAAAAGTTATCTAAGAAGTTCAAATTTATATGTTTAAATGATAATATTCCATCATTGACAGCTATATCAAATGATATAGCATATAATGAAGTTTTTAAATTTCAACTTCAAAATTATCTAACAGAAAAAGATATGGTAATAGGTATATCAGGAAGTGGAAATTCAGAAAATGTGGTACAAGCTATACAGTATGCTAATGATAAAGGGGCAGCAACCATAGCTTTAGTTGGATATAATGGTGGTAAATTAAAAAAATGTGCTCAAAACTATATTCATGTGCCAATTGATGATATGCAAAAGGTAGAAGACATTCATATGGTTTTGGATCATATGATGATGACTATATTAAAAGAGTATTTATTAGAAAGATATGGTGTTATAGAGGAACTTGCACTATGAAAAACCTGATAGATTTAGAGATAGAAAATTATTATTCAGAAGAAAAGTGGAGAACTATGGGATCTGAAAAAAGAATGGGGGTTTTAGTTCCTCTATTTAGTATATATTCTACTAGAAGTATGGGAAGCGGAGATTTTGAAGATTTAAAGCTAATAGTTGACTGGTGTGAACGTACAAGTAATAAAATTCTTCAATTAATGCCATTAAATGATTTTCATAATTCCCCATATGCTCCATTTAGCTTCTTTGCATTAGATCCAGTATATATTGCATTAGATAAACTTATAGGAGTACCAGAAGATTTGGTTAGAGATGGCATAGAAGAAATAAAGAGAAACTTTCCTACAGGCAGAGGATATATAGATTATGAGGTTAAGCATGCAAAAATAAATCTTTTGTACAAAGTATATAAACAGATGAATTTAATGGAATTAGAATGCAATGATTTTAAGAAATTTATTGAGGAAAATAAATATTGGATTGAATATTATTGTTTATATACTACATTAAAGTTTGATTATTGCCAAGAAACTTGGGAAGATTGGGATGAGTGCTTTAGAGATAAGGATGAGGAAAGAATAAAACAGTTCTCTAATGAGCATAGCGATAGGATAATGTTTTTCAAGTGGATTCAGTGGCAATTATATGAACAACTTAAAGCTGTAAAGTTATATGCTAATTCGAAGAATGTTCTAGTAATGGGAGATATGTTTTTTATAGTTGGCAGGGATAGTGCAGATGTATGGAATTTAAGAAAGTATTTTAGAATTGATCTTGTGCCTGGATTGCCTCCCGAGCCAATGTGCCCTAAGGGGCAAAGATGGGGAAATCAATCTATGTACAATTGGAAGAATATCATAGATGATGATTATGAATTAATTAAGCAGCGATTCAAATATAATGAGAATTTTTATGATATAGTACGCCTTGATACTGCTGCTTCAGTATTTAGAATGTGGTGTGTTAAAAGGGAAGCTTCACAAGAGGATGAAGGTTTAAATGGCTTTTTTTATCCAGAGGATTCCAGTGTGTGGGAAGAACAAGGAGAAACGTTATTGGAAGTTATTCAACAAAGCACTAGAATGTTAATTTGTGCAGAAAATCTTGCCCCTTTATGCGGTGAATATACTCCGATAATAAGAAAATTGGGCATTCCACCAATATGCTTTCATCGATGGGAAAAAGATTGGGATATAACTCATAATTTTATTTTGCCTCAAGATTATAATCCTCTTACGGTCTTAACTTTATCAAATCATGATACTTCTAATTTTGCTGATTGGTGGGAAAATGAGGCGGGGAGAATAGATACTTCAAGGTTTAGTCAATTATGTCAATATTATAATTTGGATTATGATGAAATGAAAATTCAATTATTTGATAGTGAGCTTTCAAATGATAATAAACTAAGGTGGAAATCTTCTATAGATTCAATGGAAGGTTTGCTAAGCAAATTGCATAAAAATAAGGATGAAGTTGCTGAGTTAGTTAATGATTATAGTAATTATTCATTTGAGAAAGAAAAGTTATGGAATATTATGAATTTGAGTGGTACTATGAGGGAAAGTTGTGATAAAGAAATTATGAAAGCTATTATGAAAACTTTAAAAGACAGTAATGCAGTTTGGTCAATTTCCTCTATAATAGATTATTTATGTTTGTTAGGAATTATAGAGAAAGATTATAATCGATATCGTTTTAATACCCCAGGAACAGTTAGTGGAAAGAATTGGACAATGACATTACCAATAAATATAGAAAGACTTTTTCAGAAAGACTTGTGTGATGAAATAAAGAGAGTTATGGAGGGGTAAAATTGCAGTGTGTACAAGAATTACAAAAAAGTACAGGAGTATTTATCCCTTTGTTTTCAATTTATTCCAAAAGAAGTGTGGGAATAGGGGATTTTGAAGACTTGAAATTGATGATAGATTGGTGTAGTGAGACAGAAAATAATATTTTACAGTTACTACCTATGAATCATAGTTATAATTCCATATATGCACCATTTAGTTTTTTTGCAATAGACCCTGTATATATTGCATTAGATAAATTATTAGGAATTGATGAGAAATTTTTAACTGATGAAATTGAACAGTTAAGAAGAGAATTTCCTGTTGGCACAGGCTATGTAGATTATAGAGTACAAGTTGCTAAGGTAAATTTGTTATATGATGTTTTTAGTAGACAAAGTTCTGTAGAAGATGGAGAATTTTTTCATTTTGTAGAGGAAAATAAACATTGGCTTCATGACTATGCGTTATTTATGGCGTTAAAAGATGAATTCTCATTTAAGAGATGGGAAGAGTGGGAAAAGCCCTATAGAGATCATGATACAATGGAATTAGAGATATTTGAAAAGAAGCATAAAAAATTAATATTGTTTTATAAATGGATGCAATGGCAGCTTTTTGTGCAGTTTAGTGATGTCAAGAAATATGCGGATGCAAAAAATATAAAAATTATGGGAGATTTATTTTATATGGTTGCAAGAGATAGTTCTGACATATGGGCCAATAGAGAATTTTTTATGATGGATTATGTTTCTGGATTGCCACAAGAACCTTCTCATGGGAAAGGGCAGAGATGGGGAGATCAGCCGGTATATAATTGGAATAGGATTATAGAAGACAATTTTAAGTTCTTGAAGCAACGATTAGATTATAATGAGAATTTCTATAATATAATGAGATTAGATCATACACCAAGCTTTTTTAGAGTTTGGTGCATTCATAAAGATGAACCTTGGGAGAATCTTGGAATGAATGGATTTTTCTATCCATCTACCCATAAGGAATGGGAAGAAAGAGGAAGAAAAATACTAAAATTCATTATAGAAAATAGCAATATAAAGTTTTGTGCAGAAAATCTAGGACCTTTTACTACATTCTTTACACCAGTAGTAAGAGAGTTTGGAATACCAATAATTAATTTTCAACGTTGGGAAAAGGATTGGAATAATACTAATGAATATATTAAGCCAGAAGAGTATGATTTTTATACAATGATAGTATTATCAAACCATGATACATCTAATTTTGCTGATTGGTGGGAGAATGAAGCTGGTTCTGTTGAAGAGGAATGGTTTAAATTATATTGTTATTATTTAAAGTTTGATTATAATGAATTAGTTGGTAAGCTATTTGAAAAATCTGAATTGAATTCAAATAGACTTATATGGAAAGAGGATGTAAATTCTGTAGAAGAACTATTAAAGAGAGTTGGGAGGCATCAATGGCAAGTAGAAGGATTAATAAAAGAGTATAATAGTACATTTGGTGAAAAACAAAAAATTCGTAAATTGATTACCTCTGAAGAAGAAGTTACTGAAAAGTGCAATAAAGATTTTGTTGTTAGTATTATGAAAAGTATGATAAACTCAAATGCAGTTTTTTGTATTCATTCTATTATAGATTGGTTGATAGCAATGGGTATAATAAATGAAGAATATAATAAATATAGATTTAATTTGCCAGGAAAATTTGGAGGTAGCAATTGGAGTTTGACTATTCCAATATCATTAGAAGAACTTATGAATGATATTGTTTGTAGAAAAATAAAAGATATAATAAAAAAATAAAAGGTACCCTATAGAGTAGGCATTAAAAAGCCTATCCTATAGGGTATTTTTATCCTTCTGTGTTAGCAAGAGAAATAATATCAGCTAGCATTTTTTCAGTAAAGCTTCCGCGACTTATTACAATCCATTTCTTTATTGGCATATCTTTCAGAAATTCACTAATTGTTTGCTCTAGAGCTTTATCATTACTTAGCAAATTGGCTATAGAAACAAGAAGTGGTCGAATAATATTTTCAGTTTTAGGATTTGAAAGAAAGTCCCTTGCAAAATTCTCTGCTGTATAAGTTATTTTAGGTTGGTAGGAAGATTGAATATAGATATTACCAACTAGACAAATATGTCTAGAGGATGTACCAACTAAAATGCGAACAGGTCCACTTTCTAATTGCCATGTTTTGGTTAGAATATCATAATAGGAAAAATCTCTTGAATTAAGCGTAAAGCTAACACTTTTTTCTTCATTAGGAGCAAGAGGCACTTTTGAGAAGGCTTTTAATTCTTTTATAGGTCTTGGTATAGGACTTTTGCTGTATTGAACATAAAGTTGTGCTACTTCTTTACCAAAGTAAGAACCTGTATTTTTTATGATAAAGCTTATATCCAAAGTGTCATTTTCTTTTAGTACATTTTTACTTAATTCTAAATTGCTATAACAGAAGGAAGTGTAGGATAATCCAAAGCCAAATGGGAATTGAACTTGCATGTTCTTTTTATCATAGTATTTATAACCTACAAAAATATCTTCTCTATAAAACAAGTTGTTATCAGGACTTATATAGTCTAAATAGGTTGGATTGTCAGGTAGTTGTATAGGAAAAGTGCAGGACAGTTTTCCTGATGGATTTACTATGCCAAATAAAATATCTGCAATAGCTCCAGCACCTGCTTGGCCAGGAAGCCAAGCTTCAATAATAGAGTTAGCATATTGATACCAGTTTGAGAAAATAACAGGGGAACCATTATAAATCACAACTATTATATTTTTTTGAACCTTATATATCTCTTTAATTAGCTTAACCTGATTAGCTGGTAAATCAAGATTGGCCCTATCAGCAGTTTCACCATCATATGAATCTGGAGTTCCGAGAAATATTATAGCAACATCTGATTTTGCAGCGCTTTTTTGTGCCTCATTTATGAGTAAATTATCATTTTCAGAGGAACTAGTTAATAAATTATATCCTTTTGAATAATTGATTTTAATTGAATTACCCACTAGTTTTACAATTTCATCATAGCCATTTTCAATTACTGTAGGGGTAACATGTGCACTTCCATTCCCTTGATACCTTGGATTTTTTGCATATTCTCCAATTACAGCTAGTTTATGTTTTCGCAATTTTTCTTTTTTCAGAGGAAGAAGGGAATTTTCATTTTTTAAAAGAACAATACAATCTCTTGCTGCTTCTCTTGCAAATTTATTATGTTCCTCCTTACTATATTGAGCATTAGGCTTTTCAGCATTCTTAACTTTAAATACTATTTTCAATATTCTTTTTACAGCTTCGTTAAGAGTAGCTTCATCTAAATCTCCATTTTTAACAGAATCAATAATTTTTTTCTTACTTATACCATAAGAATAAGGCATTTCTAAATCTAAACCAGCTTTTAAAGAATCTACAATTGAATCTACTCCGTACCAATCAGATAAAACAAACCCATCGAAGTTAAATTTATTTCGTAGTATTTCTGTTAGCAAATATCTACTTTTTACACAGTACTCCCAATTAACTTTGTTATAGGCTGTCATAATGGTATAAGGGTTTGAATTTTTGATTGTTCTTTCGAAATTGTATAAATATATTTCGTTTAAGGGTTGTTCGCTAATTACATTATTAATGTTTTGCCTTAGATATTCAGAATTATTTGCCATGTAATGTTTTAGACAAGCACCTACACCTTGACTTTGTACCCCTTTTACAAAGGCTGATGCCATTTCACTGCTTAATATAGGATCTTCAGAATAGTATTCAAAGTTTCTACCGCCTAGAGGAGAACGCTGAATATTCATTGATGGTGCAAAAAGGATATTTACATTTTCTACTTGACATTCTTCTCCAATAGCTTTTCCAATATTATGAATGAGGTTTATATCCCAAGAAGATGACATGGCGCAAGAAACAGGAAAGCATGTAGAAGGAACCGGGTCACTAAAACCAGATAATCTTTTTACAACTCCATAAGGGCCATCTGTCATAGTTATTGATGGTATTCCAAGTCTTTCTATAGCTTCAGTTTGCCACATATTTTTCTCACTGCCTGAGCAGAGAGAGGCTTTTTCGTCTAGTGTTAATTGATTGACTAAATTATCTATATCCATTAAAAATTCACCTAATATTGTTTAACATTATATTCTATACAAATAATGCTGTATTATGTTACTTTTATCGAGAACTGCATGCATTATACCTAATGATAACCTTATCATTAGGTAGTCAGAGAGGAAATTCTATGAAAGCAACAGGGAACAAGTTGACGTTTAAACATATAGGATTATTTGCCTAGTGTCTAATTGTATTTTGAAATTTTAAAAATAGTGATAAAAATAATTAAAAAGTATTGCAATAATAGACAGAACGGTCTATTATTATCTTATGAAGTTAATTAAGATATATATAGATTGCAAAGGTGGAATTGTTGTATGGGCAAAAATACAAAGGGAGAGCAAACAAAAAACAAAATAATTGAATGTGCGGCAGATCTATTTTTTAAGAATGGATATAATGCCACTGGAATAAATGATATTTTGAAAATTACAGGACTTCCAAAAGGATCGTTTTATTTTCATTTTGCAAGTAAAAAGGAGCTAGCAATTCAAGTGGATTTATATTTTGAAAAGCAGCTAGCTACTTGGATTTTAAGTACAGCAAAAGGACGTAATTGGGAAGAATTTATAATAGCTTTAGTTGAAGATATGATTAGTGGAGCAAATCAAGGTACTTATTTTGGATGTCCACTAACAACATTAGGACAGGAACTTGCATTTGTTGAACCAGATATAGCTAAATATTATAATGATTCGTTGAAAAAAATACTTTATGTTTTTAACTCTGTATTAGAACGTTCTGGAATTCCAAAGGAAAAAATAAGTGTACTTGCAAATAGAGTATTTGTTATGTATGAAGGATACTTAGTTTGTTTTAGAATTAGTAAAGATACAAAAGTGCTTGAAGCTATGAGAGATGAGCTGATAATGGTGTATAAAAGCCATTTAGAGTCGGATTGTAAATGAATTTGATATTATAGGAAGAAAGTTTAATGAGTTTATTGTAATAGAAGTAGGCTTAAGCAAGGAAGGTGATGTAAAATTTCTAAATTCTTATACATAGGCTATAGATTATTATAATCTGTAGTCTGTATAGAACTGTTCCACAATAATGTTGGTGGACAAGTTACAAAAATTCGACATTTTTCTACCAACATTTAAGTGGAATACTTCTATATGAACATTTATTTTAATCATTTATAGATGTGGATATATAGCTATCTGCTATTAATAATAATATTATTAAGTGAAACTTAATTCAGGTGTTGTGGACCACCATCTGAATCTTAGTTGAACGTACACCCTCAAGTGGTACCTCGTCCAGGAGCGTGCCGCCGTTATCTTCAACTTGAGCAAATAAGTGAAGGTCCCAATCTATGATTTGATGATGGTCGCTTACTCTATGAGTACTCATCTGACTTTAGGAAGAGGAGTTTCATATAAGGCATCTTGATAAAATAAATAAGTCCATATGCTATTTATTTTGAGATGCTTAAAGTTGGAGTGTGATGGATGCTAACTATGGGATAAACTTTAAAAATATAATTAATCAAAAATAGGATAAATAGACAGACTAGTCTGTTATAAAATATAAGGAGGAATTTTATTATGAAAATTAAAATTGCAGCAGTGCACATGAATTGTATCTTAGGTGACGTAGATGCCAATATGGATAACGCCAAGAAAATAGTAGAGGAGGCAGTTAATAATGGAGCTGAATTAGTACTATTTCCTGAGTTCTTTACTTCAGGGTTTGCCTTTAATCCTAAAATTTTAGATGTAGTGGTAAAGTATGAAGATCCTCAAATTAAACTTAGCAAGTGGGCCAAAGAATATAATGTAATTATAGGAGGCTCCTATTTGAAATACAATGGAGAGGATACTTTAAATACCTTTAGTTTAACTTTTCCTAATGGTCAAGTATTTACCCACAGTAAGGATATACCAACTATTTATGAGCATTTTTGTTATAATGACGGAGATGAAAATAATGTGTTAGAAACACCTATTGGCAATATTGGAGTGGCCTTATGCTGGGAACAAATTAGATATAATACAGTAAGAAGGATGGCGGGGAAAGTTGACTTAGTGTTAGCAGGTTCATGTTGGTGGGGGTTCTGTGGGGATGATCCCAAGGGATTTGAAGAACTATCAGAGTTTCACCAAGAACTAGCAGTAAATGCGCCTATTGATATGGCAAAATTATTGCATGTACCCGTTATTCATGCTAGCTATAATGCTTCCTTTGAAGGATTTAATTTTCCTAAAGGAGACAAGCAACAAACTCGTACTATTATGGGAGCAACTCAGGTTATAGACGAAAATGCACAGGTTATCTGTAGAAGATTATATAATGAACCAGCAGAAATTATTTATTCAGAGGTACAATATAATACAGAGCCTAAAGAAGTAACTTCTATAGAAGCAAACAAGTATTGGATTCCAGAACTACCAGAATTATATTTACTATGCTGGGATAAAATTAATCCTTACTGTGAAAAGTATTATGAACAGATAGCAAAACCATACTATAAAAAATATTGTAAGTAAAATTGAGTCATAAGTACTTTAATATTTTTAAAGTACTTATGACTCAATTAATACCAATTCTGAATTATTTTAAATATATCACTCATTCCTTTATTGATTTCATCTATTCCAGAGCAGCCAACACTTATTTTTATAATATCATTGCTAAAGAAATCATTGAGATAATCATCTTTTAAATCCTTAATATAAATATATTTCTTGTTACATTCTCTAATTAATAAGTTTATATTGACTCCTTTCAGAAATTCAATGTAACCATAAAATCCTGTCTCTGGTATGTGACAGTCAATATTGTTTATGTGGGATTCAGAACATATTTTTTTAACTTCATTCATTCTCTCAGAATAGGTTTGTTTTAATAATTTTCTATTTGCTTTGAACATACCACTTTTAATGTAAATTTCTAAAGCTCCTTGAGACAAGACAGAAGTGTTTAAGTCCATCCATCTCTTATAATCTTCAAAAGTATTTCTCAAAATCTTAGGAAGCACAACTGCAGCAATTCTAAGACCAGGTAGAAGTATTTTAGAAAAACTTTTTATATATGCAACTCTAGAGGAAATATCATGATAGTACATAGGATAGGAGTTATTTCTATATTCCAAATCAGCAAGATAATCATCTTCAATTATATAAACATCATATTTTTCAGCTAACCTAATAATTTGTTTTTTCTCATCATTGGTATAGCTAAGACCTAGAGGATTGCTGAATCTTGGTATTGTATAAAAACATTTTATATTATCATTTGCAAATTTTCTTTCAAGTTCTTCAAAATCCAATCCATTAGATTTTCTTTCAATACCAATAACAGGAGTTTTATTTATAGCAAGTGCCTTTAAAGCTCCTTTATATGTTGGTTGCTCAACGAGCACATTGCTCTTACCATTAGGAAAAGGCATGCTGCAAAGTATGTTTATTGCTTGTTGTGATCCTGAAGTTATAAAAATATCATCAGAAGAACAAAATATTTGATAATCTTGAAAATGTGTTTTTAGTGTATTGATAAGTTCAGGAAGTCCTTTGGCATCAGAATAATTGAAAAGAGTACCCTTATATATGTCAATAGCTTGATTTAAGCAGTGTTGAAAGTCTTCATATGGCAATATACTTTCGTCTGGGGAGCCAGCTGCAAAGTTAATTATTTTATTAGCTTTTTTGCTATGCATTTCTTTTTTATCCACTAAGTAGTAGCCACTTTGTGGGATTGAATAGACAATGTGTTCTTTTTGAAGTTTGTCATAAGCATGCACAACAGTTTGCTTGCTACAGTTGAATTTTTCTGATAAATCTCTAATTGTAGGCATTTTTTCGTTGAACTTAATATTATTACTGTCTATCTCATCAATAATATAATCTACTATATCCTTGTATTTACTCATTATTCACCTCTTGTACTAGTACAATTTATCATTTCACATGTTGAATACGTATCTTTACTAATTTACACTTTAATTGTACCACAATTTTATTTGAGGCATTTGAAAATAAATAACAATTCCAAATATGCAATGGATATTTTGGGTTAAGCTAGATAACAGATTCAGCAACGACCTATCTAAGGTTCTGTTGAGTCAGTATAAAGCATATGCCTATTTGCTTTCAGATGTTTTAGGAGGAGAATACTATGTTTATAGTAATTTTAAGATACAAGAAATTGATTGATGAAGTTAATAACAATCTGGAGGATCATATAAAGTTTCTCGAAAAATATTATAATCTGAATATATTTTTGTGTTCTGGGAGACAGGAACCCAGAGTAGGCGGAATAATATTATGTAATGCTAAAGATAGGACGGAAATAAATACAATAATTAAGGAAGATCCTTTTTATAAGAATGAAATTGCAGAATATGAGATTATCGAATTTATTCCAACTAAGTATGCAGAAGAGTTTGAGAAGTTTGTTCAAAATATAGAATGAAAGTAGGGGGATTTAATATGATAAGAGCTATGGAGTATAAAGACATTGATGCAATAAGAAAAATAGATAAGTTATGCTTTAAGGATGACTTTAGCAGGAGAACAGAAGGGATAGAAGGATATATTGAATCAAGTGATAATTCAAGCATAGTCTATGAAATAGATGGGAAAGTAGTAGGATTCAATTTCATACACATTTGGGGTTCTTTTGGGTGGTTTGGACCTTTTGGAGTTGATCCTAAATATCAAAGTCAGGGCATTGGAAAAACTATGATTAAGCATACTATAAAAATTTTAAAGGAGGAGTATAAAGTATCTACTATAGGGCTTAATACAATGCCAGAGTCCCAGTATAATGTTGGATTTTATATGAGTCTTGGATTTACTCCTCATAAGCTATCACTGAAATTACAAAAACAACTTGATTTCAAAGAAAAATTTGCAGGTAATTCTGATTATGAAGTTGAAGAAGTTAATATTTCTGATGAATCAGAGTATATAAATATTAAGAATGATTTAAAGAATTTATCATGTAATATACTTAATGATTTTGATTTGACTTCTGAGCTGTATATGATTAAGTATAAAAACTTTGGAACTGCATTTAAATTAAAAGTTAATACAAAAGTAGAAGGAATTCTTATTTGTTATACAAAATTCATAAGAGAATTTGATTTGAAATGCATTCAAATTAAGGTAGCAGCTATAGATAAAAACTTAGATTATAAAAAAGCAATAGACTCTATGATAGATGCCTGTACAAAGTATGCTGAAAAAATAGGGTATAACAGTATTTCCATAGATTGCAATACTTATAATGAAGAAATATGCAATTACTTAATTTCACAGCATAAATTTAAAATACAAAAGACGCAAGTTATGATGTTAATGGGTGGAGATAATCCTTTTATAAATGATAAGATACATCTTCTCACTAGATTAGCTGGTTGAAATATTAAATTGTTAATCTTATTTGGTATTTTAAGATTAAAAGACTAGATTATTATTACTACTATTCTTTGACATAGCGTATATTTATATAATCATATCCTAACTTTTCTCATATACTAGATTTAGAGAAATGCTTAAGGAGAGTCTTATTACGAGTATAGTAAGCAAGATGCTTTATAAAGTTTCTATAGATGGCGGTGCTTTGGTAAAGCGAAAATTTAATAAGAGCACTGAAAACTGTAGAAAGGTCAATGAGGAAGTTTTATATAAAATTTTAAAGAAAAATAGTAGAAGTGAGTTCGGCAAAAAGTTTAATTTTCAAAATATTAGCTCTGTGCAAGATTATAAAAATGAGGTTCCATTAACTGAATACTCTTATTATGAAGAAGATATACAAAGGATGGCAAATGGAGAAAAGAATATTTTAATTTGTGAGGATGTAGAATATTTTGGGCATACATCTGGAACCACAGGCAAGCAAAAGTTAATTCCATCAACTAAAAGTAGCAGGAAGAATGCTTCGAAATATATGGCGTTACTGACCAATAAATTTTCTTATGATAACTTTAAGGAAAAGTGGAATTATGGCAAAGGTTTGATGATAGCAGATATAGTGATGACAACCTACACAAAAGGTGGAATTCCAATTTGTTCAGCTACTTCTGGAGGGATGAAGGGCATAAAACATATATTGCCTTATTTATACACTTCACCTATAGAAGTTATGACGATTAAAGATAAGGAGTCCGCCCTCTATCTTCATTTATTATTTGGATTATTAGAAGTGAAACTTTTATATATTAGTGGGGTTTTTATTTCAAATGTTCTAGATTTGTTTAGGGTTTTGGAGAGTAGGCATAAGGATTTAGTTCTTGATATAAGAAAAGGAAGAATAAATAGAAATTTGAATATAGATGAAGGAACTAGAATTTCATTAAATAAATTACTTACTCCTAATGCAAGTAGAGCTGATAAATTAGAAGAAGAATTTAAGAAAGGATTTAAAGGGATAAGCAGTAGAATATGGCCTAATTTATTATATATTGCAACAGTAGCAGGAGCAAACTTTTCTATATATGACGATAAGGTAAATTACTATACTGATTCACTACCTATTTATTCACCGGCTTATGCAGCTACAGAAGCAATGATTGGAATTAATCCTGATGCTTATAAGATTAAGTATGTTATTATTCCAAACACTGTTTTTTATGAATTTATTCCTATATCAGAAGGGGGAACAGGAAAGAATACACTTCTTATAGATGAATTAAAGGTAGGAGAAAAATATGAAATAGTAGTGACTAATTATGCTGGATTATATAGATATAAAATTGGTGATGTTATAAAAGTAGTTGGTTTTTATAATAATTGTCCTGAAATTGAATTCTTATATAGAAAAAATCAAGTTTTAAATATGGCAGCTGAGAAAACAAATGAGGAACATTTAACAAGTGCAATAAGAAGTACAGTAAAAAAACTTGATTTAAGCTTAGTTGATTACACCACAATGCCAGATAATTCAGTTACGCCGGGAAGATATATTTTTTATTTTGAATTTAAAGATAATGCTTTAAGAATTAATATTAATTTATTAGAGGCAACTTTAGATAGTGAACTTAGAAAATCAAATTTAGCTTTTGATAGAGCTAGAAACAATAAAAGATTAGGTAGGGTAAAGGTAATACTTTTAGCTCCTAATACTTTTAATTTAATAAAGGAACAGTTATTTAGTCAGGGAATCTCTAAAAATCAAATTAAGATTCCCAGGGTAGTTACTAATAACAAAACTATATTAGATATTATTAATGAAAATAGAATAAAAATATAAACTTGATATAACTAGAAGAGTCTTATAATGATTTTTTCAATCATTATAAGACTCTTCTAGTTATAGAGCGTTATTATATTATATTCTTATAACAAGAAGGTAGAAAAATTTAATTTATAAAGGTAAGTTTTCTGGTATTTAATTAATTGCTTTATTGATACTAAGAAATTGATGATATTATATAATCTTTAAACTTCTTAGCTATAGTGGACATATATGAATTTTTAAGCCATCCCATGTAAATTGTTTTATATCCAATGTCTTCTTTTATTTTTATAACTGAAAGTGCATTAGTATTAATTAGTGGAGTATTAGGGACAATAGTAATACCGGCACCTGCGGCTACCAATCCACTAAGCATATTAGCTTGGTTAGGCTCTACAGAGATTTGAGTAGTATAGTCTAAGAATTCCTTATAGGAAAGCATTTTATCCTTGTTGCCTTCGTTAAAAACTATAAAGGTCTCTCCTTTTAGATCTTTTAAGGACACTTCTGTTTCATTTGCAATAGGATGTTTTTTGGGAACAATGAGTACGTACTCTTGCTTTTTTACTGCAATTGATTCAATTTCTGGGAAGTTATGTGCCTCAGATACATCATCATAAAAGCCTAAATGTATTTTGCCATTTTTTAAATCTCTTAAAATTTCAGAATTTGATTGGTTATTAAATTGAAATTTTGTGTTAGGAAAGTTATTTGAAAAATCACTTATTATAAATGGTATGAAATAAGCACCAATACAAAATGTAAAGGCAATAGAAATAGTGCTATTATCTGGATGTAGCATATCTTGTATTTCAATAATTCCTTTTTCAATTTCTGATAGAGCTATTTCAGCATGTCTCAGAAACACTTCTCCAAAAGGTGTAAGTGTAACATTACGCCCATTTCGTTCAAATAAAGGAACATTTAATTCTTCCTCTAGTTTAGATATTGCTTTACTTAATGCAGGCTGAGTTACAGAGGCGGCAGAAGCAGCAGTTGTAAAGTTTTCTGTTTCAGCTATTTTTTTAAGATATTCTAATTGTTGTAGATTCATAAATAATCTCCTTATCAAGTGAAACTTGATTCAGGTGGGGTGTATCCCCATCTGAATCTTAGTTGAACTTATCCAGGAGCGTGCAGCCGTTATCTCCAACTTAAAGAAGTTGGAGTGTTACGGATGCTTGCTATCGGATAAAGTGATTTTTTTCTTGGCGTTTTCATAACTTTTAGTTATAGTTGTGTGAAAAATATTAATTGGACACAATTTAATATTTAGTGATATAATCAACATCAATGAGTAAAAAGATCTATATATAAATAAAATAATTATAAATTTTATTTATATGAATGTCAAAATATATATGTGCGAGGAGTAGAGTTTTGTATGATGAAAGTAGATGTAAATAAGTGCGTTGGATGTGCACAATGTGTAAAGGACTGTTTTTTAAATGCTATAGAAATTAAAGAGGGAAAGGCTGAGATAGATAATCAAAGATGCTTTAAATGTGGGCATTGTATTGCTGTTTGCCCTAAGAATGCAGTATCAACTGATGAGTACAACATGGAAGAGGTAAAAGAATATAATAAAGAGAATTTTGCAGTTGAAGCTGATAATTTACTTAACTTTATTAAATTTAGAAGAACTACAAGACAGTTTAAAAATAAAGAAGTAGAAACAGAAAAAATAGCTAGTATTATTGAAGCTGGTAGATTTACTCAAACTGGTAGTAATATGCAAGATGTTTCCTATACAGTAGTAATGGAAGGATTAGATGAACTAAAGGAACTGACTTTAGAGAGTTTAAAGAATATTGGAGAAACTATGTTGGCCAATTTGACTCCAGAAACTATGGTATATAAGAGATATGCTGAGATGTGGATTGCTATGTATGAGGAGTATAAAAAGAATCCTAAGGAAAATGACAAGTTATTCTTTAATGCTCCAGCAATTATTGTAGTAACAGCTAATTCTCAAGTTAATGGTGCTTTAGCATCTTCAAATATGGAACTTATGACAAATGCAGTAGGTCTTGGAACTTTCTTTAGTGGGTTCTTTGTAAGAGCAGCACAAGGCAATAAAAAGATAATGGATTTTATAGGCGTAGAAGAAGGAAAAGAAATAGTAACATGTATGGTAATAGGATATCCAGATGTAAGGTATTTTAGAACTGTACCAAGAAAAGAAGCAAACGTAAACTGGAAGTAATAAATGTGAAAAATTTTAAAGACAATGAGTACCTAGCAGATACTTATTGTCTTTATTTTATGGGGAGATTTAATTGAAAGATAAATTTGATTGTAATTAAAATTATAACTATGGTAGAATGAGATGAAAAATGTAGAAAAATAGGTGCGTAAGAACTAAACAAAGGGGGAAATAACAAATGAAAAAAATCATAATAATTACATTGTCTATCTTAATTTTATTAGGTGCTGGTTATGTAGGTTATACAAAGTACGTAGATTACCAAATCAATCAGGGAATTAAAGAAATAGTAAATGTGCAAGATAAACAAGAAGAGAAGAAAGTGATCAATGCTTATAGAAGTTTGTTGGTTAAATATAATAACAACAGTAAAATTTATTCGTCATTAAGCAGTTACTATTTAAGTAAAGACAGATTAGATAAGGCTGTAGAAGTCTTATATTTAGGCTTAGATACTAATAAGGATAACAAATCATTGATTGAAATGTTAAAGCAAACATTAAAAAATGCATCATTACAAGATGGATATTTAAGGGTTGATAAAGGCAGTTCAATTACTCAGAATAGTACAATTCCTGTAAAAATTAATAGGGGAAGCAACATATCATTAAAGTTAGATATGAATAACAATAAGGTTAATACTTCAGAGGTAGGTTATAAAGAGGTACAAGCTAAAGAAAAATATACAGGTATCAATGTAAATGTAGGTATAGAAGTTTTAGAAGCTGCAGGAAACACTATGGGAAACAATTTACTTGGTGGTGATATGGCTTATAAAAATGGATGGATATATTATAGAGATCCAAGTAGCAAGGCATTATATAAAATGAAGGAAGATTTAAGCAATAAGACACAATTGGATGGAAGTGTAGAGGCAAGATACATAAATATTATAGGAAATAATATATTCTTTATTGATAGTAAAAGTGAACAATACGGTTCCTTAGTCAAGACAGATTTAAATGGACAAAATAAAGAAATTATAAGAAAGAATACTAACTATGTATATATAGTTGGAGAATATATATATTATGCTGAAGTTACAGGTGAACATAATGGATTTGATTTAGTTTGTTTAAATAAAATGAATTTTAAATATGAAGATATTGAAAAAACTATTGGAACAAGCATGGGCACAATTGGAGTAATCAATGATAAATATATTTGTAGCAGTAATAGATATGGTAGTTTTATATCATTACAAAAAAGTAAGCCTACCTGGGGAGATGCTAATAATTATAAATATTTTGGTTCAGCAGAAGTTTACAAGGGTGAGATATATGGTAACATATCTGCAGCTAAAATAGAGAAGAACGGTTTTGGAAAATTAGATATCCAGAATAATACACAAAATGTAACTATAGAAGATGTGAACAGCTTTAATTGTATTGGTAAAGATGTCTATTATATTACTGAAGATGGTATATTTACAGCTTCAGTTGATGGGCTTAATCCAGTTAAATTAATGGATATTGATGGTGAACCTAGTGATACATCTTTATATAATTTAGGTAATAAAATGTATGTGTATTCAAGTGAAATAAAACTAGTAGAGAAAAATCAGGAAAAGGCTGCTCAACAGGATATTCCTGATATAAAAAATGAGGATATAATAACTCTTTGTAATAATGCTAATAAGTTAATTTTAGATTTAAGTGATAAAAGAAATTCAGATCAGTTCAAATATAATAACTTTTCTTATGCAGGTTTAAATGAGCCATACTCAAGTAAAGAGAAAATAAGAACAGCATTTTCTCTTTACTTTACAAAACAATATATGGATAAGTTTATGGGGGGAGACGGTTTTATTGAGCGAAATGGAAAGTTATATATTATAGTTGGTGATTCAGGAATAGGAGCAAGCTACACTTATACTTCTATAAAAACTAGGCAAAATAAGGGGAATACTATCCATGCTACAGCCTATGCTAAATATTTATTTGATGACTCATCAGCAGATGATGGAGATATAAAACTCAAGCTAGAAGATGGCAAGTGGAAAATAAATAGTTTTCATGGTCCATATTAAATATAATTTATATAAAAGAGGCTGCAATGCAGCCTCTTTGTTTCCGTTAAAAAGCATTGTCTTATTTGAAAATAAGATTTTTCTGGTTTGGAGATTAAAAATATAAATTGCATAATAAATATATTAAGAAAAAATTGATTTATGTCTAGATAGGGGAGATTTTTAACTATTTTCAATAATGTGGCTATAATTATTATCGAATTGAAGTGAGAAAATGAATTTTATTGGGGAAAAATAGACAAATAAGGCAAAAAAACAAATTGGAAAAAGCAAATAATGTCGTATAATAGAAAAGACAATTATTATAATATGTTATACGAGGTGAAACATGAAAAAAAACTTAAGTTTAAAAAACAATTTATTGATAGTGATTCTAACTTTAGCTATAATTCCAGTTGTTATTTTAGGAATCACATCAACAGCTATGTTCAGTAGGAACACGAATGAAGATTTTAATAGTAATGGAACATCACTAATAAATATAGCGGAAAATATGATAGAAGAAGAAATCTCAGCTTATGAGAATTCATTAGACACAATAATATCAAAGAGTGATTTTACTAATATACAAAAGTTAAGACAAGATATGAGTTTATTAAAAAGTAATGATACTAGCATATTAAATATTTATTATGCAGATCAAGCGTCTGGAGGTATGATTCAAGTTCTTGATGATAAATTACCAGATGGATACGATCCTAGAGTAAAGTCATGGTATAAAGAATCTGTAGCAAGTGGAGGTAATTTCACTATACATAGTCCATATAAAGATATACTTACAGGAAAATATGCTATTACTATATATAAACCTGTTATGAAAAACAATAGTGCCATAGGAGTTATATGCATCGATATTGATTTAAGTCAATTATCTAATAGATTATCAAGTATAAGATATGGAAAAACCGGAGAGTTAATTATTACAGATAAAACTGGTTTGGTAGTGTCAAATAGTGATAGAAGTAAAATTGGAGGACAGGAACCTACAAAGTATGCTACTTGGAAGGATATATCAGCTGGTAATAGTGGGACATTAAAATTTAATTATGGTGGAACAAAATATGAAGGAAGCTTTTCCACATCTGACAAAACAGGTTGGAAAGTAATTCTTAAAGTCAATTCTTCAGAGTTGCGACAAAATGAAGTACAAGAAATGATAATAACAATAGTATTAATAATAGCCTTGACAATTGTTGCATTATTAATATCAATTAAATTTTCAAAGAGTATAGGTATTAGCATTAATAAGCTAAAAGATGGAATAGAAAAGGCTGCTATGGGAGAATTTAATTCTGATATTAATATTAAAAGTAATATAAAAGAATTTATAGTTTTAGGACAAAGCTTTACAAAAATGAAAAATAACGTTTCAAAGCTTATGTTACATGTAGATGAATCAGTTATAAAAGTAAATGATAATGCTGAAAATTCAGCTAGAACAAGTGAGGATATATCTTCAGTTATGGGACAAGTTTCTAAAACAATAACTGAAATATCATCAGGAACAATGCAGTCAGCTAATAGTTTAGAATATATATCAGGGGATATGCATTCATTATCAAACTCCATGGATAACATAAAGCTTGGAGTAGAAAATGTTAATAATATGGCTAAGAAAACTAATGACCTAGGATCTAAAGGGCTAGAGGTTGTTCATACAGTTATGAATAAATCAAATGCAACTAAAAATAATACTGAAGAAGTTAGAAAAGTAGTAGATGAGGTTTCAGAAAGCATCGTAAAGATTGAAGGAATAAACCAAACAATCAGTTCAATTACTGAACAAACCAATCTTTTAGCATTAAATGCAGCAATAGAGGCTGCAAGGGCTGGAGAAGCAGGTAGAGGATTTGCTGTGGTTTCAGATCAAATAAGAAAGTTAGCAGAAGAGACAGCAGAATCAGCAAAACAAATTGATGAGATAATAAAGGAAATAAATGAAAAAGCTAAACTAGCAGTTTCAAAAGTACATAGCACAACAGAATGTGTTAATTTACAAGAAGAAGCTGTAGTAGAATCACAAGAGATATTTACAGAAATAGTTTCAGCTGTAGGAACATTAAGTACCAAAGTTTACGAGATAGCAGAAGGCGTTGAATCAATAAATAGTATGAAGGATAATGTTGTTAATCAAGTTGAGAATCTTTCATCATTATTAGAAGAAACTGCGGCAGGTACAGAGGAAGTAACAGCTTCAGTTGAAGAAGTAGCAGCATCAACTGATGAGTTTATGAGTAATTTTGGTGAATTAAGGGATACAGCAAATATTCTTAAAGAGCAAGTTTCACAATTTAAATTTTAATAGTTGTGAAGTAGGGTGAGAATCTATAAAGATTCTTGCCCTTTTTTCATAAACAAAATAATTTGAATTTTATAAAACTAAAGTTGGGGGGGAATTCAAAAATTACCAAAGACACATAACGACAAAAAAAGACAAAATTTATTGTGGGGGAATAGGGTTTATGATATTATTAAACTGAGTTATAAATTGATAAGTTGTATAAGTTACTAATCCAATTTAATTACTTTAAAGTAATGTAAGTAAAACAATTTTATGGGGGGATAAAAGGTGTCAAAAAAGTTCTCACGCAAGTCATTAAAAAAATCGTCTTTTAAAACTAAGTTATTAGTAAGTATTTTACCAATTGTTATTATCGGTATGTTAATTTTAAGTTCTATTGCAATTTATCAATTTAGAGATACGGTTAAGCAAGAAATTGTTAGTGGTAGAATTGAGGAAACAGGCAAACTAACTGAAAATATAAATACTTGGTTAGAAGGAAAACTTCTTGAAGTTAGAAGTTCAGCAAATACACCTACAGCTAAGCTTATTGATAAAGATATCAATGCTGTGGATAAATTTAATTCAGATAGAATCAAATACTTAGATAAGAATTATCCGGGTGAATATGATAATGCTTCAGCTACATTGTTTAACAATGATGGTAAATCCAGAGCTCAATATTCAAATGGAAAATTTGTAATAGGGGATGTATCAGAGAAACCTTGGTATAAAACCCTTATGAGTGGAGTTGAATACAATATATCAAATCCAGTAATATCAAAGGGAACAGGGAAAACTTTGGTTGTAATGGGAGTACCAATAAAGGATGAAAGTGATAAATCTATAGGAACAATGATTTCAGCTGTGAATTTATCGTTTATTCAAGATAAGGTAAAGAATTTTAAATTTGGACAAAAAGGATATAGTTTATTGATAGGAAAAGATGGTACTATTCTTGTGCATCCAGATCAATCTTTAGTAATGAAAAGCAAGATTTCAGATGTAAAGGATACAAACATTAAATTGCTAGGAAGTGACATGCTTAATAAAGAAACAGGGGTTATGCGTTTTGCATCAGGCAGTGATAATTACATAGCATTCTATCATAGAGTTGCTTTATCAGGGTGGAGTATAGCAAGTGTAATATCAGAATCAGAGTTGTTTGCTTCTGTAGATAGGTTGATGTATATTTTACTTTCATTAACAGCTGTGCTTGTGCTTATTATCGGTGGCGTTATTTATTTGGTAGCTAAAAAGTTAACAGCACCAATAATAAAATTATCTGCATTTTCAGAAGAAATTGCATCAGGAGATCTTACAAAACGGTTAGAAGTTAAGAATGATGACGAAATTGGACATGTTGGTATGAGTTTAAATAATACAGCATTAAAGCTTAAGGAAATGATAGGGGCTATAAGTGATTCTGCAAATGAAGTCAGCACTTTATCTAGTGATTTGCTTATGGCAACAGAAGAATCATTAAGAGGAACAGATGAAGTTTCAAAAAGTATGCAAGAAATTGCAGCTGGAGCTGTAACACAGGCTGAAAGTGCAGGTAAAGCTTCAATGGTTACCACTGAATTGGTTGAGGAAATAAAGGAAGTTTCTAATAAGTGTAATTATATGATTAGTGTTGTAGAACAATCTAAAAAGGTAAGTAACTATGGAGCAAAAGGTGTTAAAGAGGCAGTAGAAAGTATAAAAACTATAGCTAATAGTAATAGTTATAATGTTAAAGAAACTCAAAATTTATTGGATCAATCAAAGGAAATTGGACAAATAGTAGATGTGATAAGTGATATTTCTGAACAAACTAATTTATTAGCACTTAATGCAGCTATTGAAGCTGCAAGAGCTGGGGAACAAGGAAAAGGATTTGCAGTTGTTGCTGAAGAAGTAAGAAAGTTGGCAGAACAATCAAGCATTGCTTCAAATAAAATTGCTGATCTTATAGGCGGAGTTCAAAAGCAGATAGAAAATATAGCTACTAAAATGAATCAAGGTACAAATGATGTTAATCAAGGTGTTGAGATAGCAACATCAGTTGGAAAGAGTTTTGAAGATATAGAAAAGGTATTTAATGATATTAATTCTGTTGTATTGGAAGTAGCAAATGCTGCAAATAGCATTGCAGGTAAAGCTAATATTACAAATGAGGTAATAAGTAATGTTGCAGCTGTTACAGAAGAAAATTCTGCTTCAACTGAAGAGGTTACTGCAGCAAATGAGCAACAATCAGCGTATATGCACCAAATTGGTGATACAACAAATAGATTGGAAGAGTTGGTGAATAGACTTAAACATACAGTTAATCAATTCAAATTATAAAATGTAGTGAAATTTATTATAATTAATAAATTATAGGAGAGAGGAAAATGAAACTAAAGAAAAAGTTTATTATGTATTTTACCATTTTTGCAATAGTTCCTTTGGTTATTTCGGGAATTATTGTTAGTACAGTGGTGAAAAATTATAATTTAAATGACGCATATAAAAGATTACAAGAAGAGCTTAATGTATCTAAAAGTACCATGGAAGGTACTTTAGAAATGGTTAAGAATGTAGCTTTAGATTCTCAACATGATGGCATGCTTGTTGGATATTTAAGTGGAGATAACAAAGGAATGCCGATAACTAAAGCTGAATTTATTGATAAATACAAGTCGATGATGGACAAGTACAAAGTGTTTTCTAATATAGTTATTATAAGTAAAAACCAGCTACCTATAGGAGATGCTATTAATAGTGGAATTGAGAATAAACCATATACTGTACCAGATTACTTAAATGAAGCTAAAGAAACTAAGACTTTAGTAATGGGAAAAGTAAAGAAGAGTATGAGTACAGGAAATGCAATATTTCCTGTAGCAGTGCCAATATTGGATAGACAAAATACAATTCAAGGATACATAGTATTCTCAATTGATTTGCAAAAATTATCACAGAAATATGTAACTAATATAAAAATAGGAGAATCAGGCTATCTGTTTGCTATTGATAGTGATGGTACAACTGTAATGCATCCTAAGCAAACTGAAATTTTCCAAAAAGGAATATTGAAAACAAGTGTTGGTAATGAGATATTAAGCAAAAAAACAGGAAGTGCTGAATATGTATATAATGGTGTAAAAAAGCTAGTAGTTTATAGTGCAGATAAAAATACAGGATTAATATACTTAGCTAATATTCCAGAGAGTGAATTGACAGGAATAAGTTCAATTGTTATGACTGTAATATTTACTATATCAGGAGTAGCATTAATACTTTCAGTTCTTCTATCAATGGCTATTGCAAGGGCTCTTACTAATCATATTAATAGTGTAGTAAAAGCTATGGATAACATATCAGAAGGTGATTTTACTACTAAATTAAGTATTAAAACTAAAGATGAAATTGGTATAATGGCTGATAAGATTAATGAGACTATGGAAAAGCTAAGATTTTCTGTATCAGGTGTTAAAGAAAATAGTTTTAGTGTTAACAATATGTCTAGCACTCTTACTAGTACATCAAAGGAGATGGCAGTTGCAGCTAATGAAGTAGCAATGGCAATTGAAGGAATATCCAATGGAGCTGTAGATCAAACTCGTGAGTTATTAGATGTTACAAGTGAATTGGAGAAGTTTAACGGAGAATTAGATGATATTTATAATAAAGTTACTAATGTAAATTCAAGCAGTAAAGATGCAGAGGGTAAGGCAGTTATAGGGAAGGATTATATTGAATCACTTACTGAATCTATAGTTAAAGTAAAGCAATTTTCAGCAGTAGTTAATAATAAGATAAATGAATTAGGAACAACAGTTGGAGAGATAGGAAAGATTACTGATTCAATTAATGAAATTTCTGAACAAACAAATCTTTTAGCATTGAATGCTGCTATTGAAGCGGCTAGGGCTGGAGAACAAGGTAAGGGATTTGCTGTGGTAGCTGATGAGGTGAGACAATTGGCTGAACAATCTAGTAAAGCTTCTGGTGAAATAATGGAATTAATAAACTCAGTGAGTAGAGAGACAGAAGCGGTAATTGGCACTTCAAAACAAATGGGTGACTTAATAGGAGAACAGGCCAATGTTGTGGATAAGACTATAGAATCTTTTGATAATATACTTCAATCTGTTCAAAAGATAACGCCAATGGTGGATGCAACTTATTCTTCAGTAGAAAATGCTATTAAGGCTAAGGCTGTAGTCCTAAAGAAGATTGAAAGTATTGCATCAGTTTCGGAAGAAGTGTCAGCATCTACAGAAGAAATATCTGCTTCAGCTGAGGAGATGCTTTCATCTACAGAAGAAGTTGCAGATATAGCTTTAAAATTAAATGAATCAGTAGATGATTTGATAAGTAAGGTTGATGGCTTTAAAGTGGAATAAAAGAAACATAAAAAGCTGTAAATAACCGATGTTGTTTACAGCTTTTTTTACATTTTTTAAATTATAACTTAATCAAGTTCTCTATATAAATTTAAAAAAAGATATATAAAATGTAGTGAAAACTTAAGAATTTAAAGTTATAGTGTATAAATGTAGAATATATTGTAATTATAGCTATATTTATAGTAAAATTACTAGGGGGAGTACACTTTATTTATTACCACATATTTTACATACTTTTTGTCCATCTTTTTCCCAGAGAAGTTTAACTCGGGTTCTTTTACATATAGGACAAGTACCTCTCCAGTTTAGTATTTTTTTAATAGCCTTTCCTCTTTTATTTTTTGCCATTTATATGGACTCCTTTCTGTTTATATTCTGTGTTTTTGGGATATATTTATAATATATTTTAGATTGAATAAGAATATGATAGATAACAGCTTTTTAAATGAAATTTAATAATTAAAAAATAAACTTTGTGTACTTAAGACTTTATCTAAATATAAGAATGAATTTATATATATTGATGTTTTTTCGGGGAGGATACTAATGGAAAAATTATTGAAAAATTCAAATGCTGAGAGCAATGAAGTTGAAGTAGAAACTGAAGAAATAAACTATAATAAAATAATTTTAGTAGTTGATTCTTTTATTAATATGCACAACATGAGCAAAAAAGATTTTTTAGAAGAGATTTTTTTTGGTGCTTTTAAACTTATACCAGAAGCAGAAAAGGGAACTTTTTTTGAACTTATAGATGATAAATATGTGCCAATAGTTAGTAAGGGATATAATGTTGAAACATTGTCACAACTTGTTTTTAAAAAAGAAGATGCTTTTATTGATTATAATTGTTCTTCTAATGCAAGTGTTGAGGCATATGAAATCTATGTTCAGAAAAGAGACAATGAGAAATATTCTGAAGAAAAGATAACTGTTATGAAGAAGCTTGGAACTTATTCAGATTATACTTGTTTGTATGCACCAATTCAAGTAGAAGGATTGAATGTGGGAGTAATTTGTTTTGACTGCTTTACTAAGAATAGTTTTTCAAGAACTTCAAAGAAGATATTAAAGTTTTATTCTCAAATTATATCTAATTTTTATACTCAAAAGATTTTATATGATAGAGAAAAGAAAATGTATGATGAGATGGTAACAGCGTTGGTATCTGCTATTGAAGTTAAGGATAAGTATACAGAAGGCCATGCAAAGAGGGTAAGGCAGTATAGTTGTGCTATTGCAGAAGGGCTTCATTTATCAAAGCAGCAAATAAATGATATTGGTACTGCAGCCTTACTACATGATATTGGTAAGATTGGTATTTCAACTGAAATATTAAACAAACCAGGAAGATTAACTGAAGAAGAATATAATATTATCAAAGAACATCCAGTGTATACTAAGATTATATTAGAGAAAATAAGTGGATTTTCTAATATTACAAATTATGCTTATAATCATCATGAAAACTATGATGGTACAGGATACCCACGTGGAATAAATCATAATGATATACCATTTGAATCACAGATAATACAAGTAGCGGATGCTTATGATGCAATGACTTCAGAAAGAGCATACAGAAGTGCACTATCTTCAAGTCAAGCATTAGAAATCATTCGTAAAGAGATGGGAAAGCAATTCAATCCAGAAATAGCCAATGTGGCAATTAAGTTATTTAATTAAGTAGATTAAATCAAACAGAATATTTTTAGGATATAAAAACAGCACGTTAAAATGTGCTGTTTTTTATATACATACTAATAGCTTAATGAATATCTGTTACCTTAGCGATGTTGAATCCTTTACTTTGTAATATATCAATTAATTTTTTTAGTGTAGAGTTGGCTTGATATGTGAATGTAGGAGAACCATCAGAATCTTGTGATAAGGTTATAAATTTTTTCTCAAGGTTTGGATGATAAAATACACTTCCCATGTTATTTATACTTGAATTTTTTATCCTTTTTAAAGCACTGTCTTCTTTATCGACAGGTATATAATCCAATGGTGATGAAATATAGTAGGATGATTTATTGTATGGGCTTAATTGTGGCTTTGTTAAATCAATGTATCTAGGCCCTAAATCGCAAAATGGATAATATAATATCTTAAAATACTTTTCCACAACTTTATTTTGGGCAGGGGTAATTTCATAATGCGGTGCTTCGAAAAAATCAACAGGAATATCCAAATAAGAAGCAGTTGATAGAGCTTTTTCAATTCTTTCCTTACATATTTCTGGAGATGGTTGACACTTACCAAATTCACATCCAACTGTTGATTCTGTGTTGTTATATTGATGAGTATATCCATGAAGTCCTATAACACCATTATGTGTTAAGAAAAAGTCTAAACTAAAAACCATCTCAGCTATGTCAAAGTTATTTTTTACTAAGGGATCATTATCTATTTTACAGCTTGGAATTACAAACCTTGGTATCCAAGCAATATGATAAGGAACTTTTCTTTCATTTAAGTAATTTCCTATAAGTCTAAGTCTTTCAAAATAATCTTTATCATAGGATTGGGAACTTACCCCAACATCTTCAAGACGTAGAAAACCTAGTTTTTTTATTTTTCCTTGGTATGGAGTGACATCAGTAGATTTGCTAAATCCATCAATTTTGCAACTAATAGTCTTGGTGTCCTTATTCCATCGTGTATACAAATTTAGCATGTTGGATAAATCAGATAAACCAATATAAAATATTTTATTTTCTTGTAATAATGATTTTTTTAATTTAAATTTTTTATCTGGGCAAATAGCAATATTGTCTTTAATATCAATTGAATAGGTTTTATTATCGATTTTCATATTTATTAAATTGTTTTCTAAATTCACTTTACCATTAAGTTGATCAATAAATTCATTTAATGGAAAGTAATATCTATTCTTATCTAAATAGATTGGCAATTTGAAATTAAAGTTCTTACCGTTTACTTGTAATTTTAAATCATCTTTATTCATATTAAACCCTTTAAAATTAGAATAATCAATTTCAGGAGTTACATTATTTTTTTTACTATCTGCATTTTGTTGCTGTCCTTGTGAGATGGATATCTTAGATGATTTGTTTTGAGAACTGCAACCAACTAAAATAGTGGAAATACATATTAAAGATATAGAAAAAATTAAACTTCGCTTCATAAATTACACCCCTATCAAATAACTTTCTATAATATTATTGCTCTTTTCTTAATAAAATAGTTTACAAAAATATTCCATAAATGTTACTTAAATGTAATTAGTTTCTAAGCTTATTATAGGAGTGATGAAAAGTACTTAAGAATTTATAGGCATGATTTCTATGCAGTAGAAAATAGTGAATCACTATCTTCTACTGCATAGAATTAAATATAATCTGCAATAAAAATTAGTATCTTAAAAGTATTCCTGAGGCAATAACACCTACACCAACTGTCCACAATATAATATGGTCTCCACGTTGAATTTTATTTTTATCAATAGAATCTTTAAGAGCTATAAATGGGCTTGTCAATCCAGTATATCCAAATTCATCACCTATGAATGGAAATTTAGATTCAGGTTCTTCTAAGGTATCTTTTATATTATCTATATTGCTTTTGGCAAATTGAGATAAGCAATATAATTTTATATCAGATTTTTTTAAGTTATTTCTTGAAAGCATTTCATTTATTGAATCTATTGAACTAGCAAAGGCATCATCACAATTAAAATCATCATACTTAATTATATTATCCTCACCGTCTTTAATTTCTACGCTATCAAGTAATGTAGATAATCCTTTTGGGGGAAATGTTACGTAATTACTATATTCATTATATGTGAAGAATGAACTATCTAGAAAGTCAGAGCAAGTATCATCTACATTTTCAAGCAATATAGCACAGGCAGATTCTGCGAAGTTTGTATGTGTAAGCGAATCATTAGGATCAGTATGTCTGAATAATTGATCAACTCCTACAACTAAAGTATATTTTAAACTATTGTTGCTTTTCATCATTCTACAAACTTGGTCCATAGCTATTACTAGTCCAGAACAATTTGCATTCATATCATAGGCTATAGCTTTTCTGGTCAATCCAAGAATTTTATGAATTCTCATAGCGTTTGTAGGTGCTAGAAATTCTGGTGTAGTAGATACACAAACAACTAAACCTATATCATTTAAATCAATATTTGAGGCTTGGACTACTTTTTTCGAAGCTTCAATTGCCATAGTTAATGAATTTTCATTTGGATCATCAGATATATATCTGTTTTGTCTACCGGATGCTTCTAAAAGACCAGAAATATCTATACCTCTCTTGTTGAAGTGATTAATAAAGTATTCGTTAGAGTATTTTGATTTTGGATGATAGTATTCTATCCCTTTAATTTTTATGTTCATTTTATGTCCCTCCTAAATGATGACTCTATTTATAAAATTAAATTATAAAAAATATTATAATTTAGCAAAAAATAGAATTGCATTTTTACTAATTATATCACTATTATTAAAAAATGTTTATATAGAACTTTGATAATTCATAAAATGACAATAAAACAGAACTTTAATTTTAAATTTAGTCACAATATAAAAAGTATTATATAAAAATAAAAAAACAACGTAAGTTATGTAGAAAAGTCTAATTTTATGGTAAAATTAAGTAGAGTGTGATAAAAACTAAGGGGGAAAAGGAATGGATTATAAAAAAAGCATTGATGTAAAAAATAAAATTTTATTATTAGGTTTTTTAGTGTCGGGAGTAATAAGAGTAATATTAGACATTGTTTTAAAAGTTGACATGAAGGAACTACTTTTAATTGGAGTAATGTCATCACCTTTATTGATTTTGGATGTATTCTTAATTTGGAAAAAGTACTCAGTACAAACTATGTATTATAATGTATTTATGTTTGTAGCAGGTATAGCAGTAATGTTTGTTACAGAACCCAGTTTAATAAATTATATAATGATTTATTTTGGCTTTATAATGATAAGTGTATATGAGGAATTAAAAGTAATTATTATAGATGCAGTAGCAAGTATAATAATGTTAATTGTATTTTTCATTGGAAATAAGAGTAGTTTATTTAATAGTTTAGGATATGATACTCTAGTATTTTTTGTGGCATTTATTGCAATTGGTGCTGCTATGCAAGTTGTTAATGCTGGAATAGTAGATAAGATTTACAAAAATGCTCAAGCAAACCATAAAGAAATTTTGGATTCAAAATCTAAGGCTGAAACTTTATTGACTAAGGTAGCCGAGACTATAAAGGTATTAGCACAAGCTAATGAAAGAATAAAGCAAGGTATATCTACAACAGGTCAAATCTCAGAAGAGATAACTATTTCAGTAAGAAATATAGCTGATAGGACTACAAAAGAAGTTGATGTCATGGAAAACATGAAGTCTGCAGTAGAGATAGGTAATGATAATGTTGAATCAGTTACATATGCAATAAATGATATGGAGAATTTAACAGTTTCAACTGAAGAAGTTGTTTTAGAGGGAACCAAAAAAGTGGACATACTATCAGCAGAAATGACTAGTGTAAATGAAAATATAACTAGCGCTGTTAACTTAATAAATGAATTAAGTGAAGAAAGTACAAAAATAGTTCAAATAATTAGTACAATAAATAGTATTTCAGAGCAAACTAATCTTTTAGCATTAAATGCATCTATAGAAGCAGCGAGAGCTGGTGAACATGGTAAGGGCTTTGCAGTAGTTGCAGAAGAAGTAAGAAAATTGGCTGAAGATTCAAAGGCATCCACAGATAAGGTAGAAGAGATATTAAATAATATATCAAATAAAACTATTGAAGTTTCAAATACAGTTTTAAATGAACAAAAATCAATTGAAATTTGCAATAATCATACTGAAGAAGTTAAGAGGGTATTTAAAGAAGTAGATGTGAATACATCAAAGGTATTGAGTCACTCAAAGAATGTTAAAGAGCAGTCTTTAATATTAGAAGATTCAATGAAGAAAACATTAAATTCAGCAAAGAATATAAGTGAAGATATTGAAAATACTGCAGCAACTATGGAAGAAATTTTCGCTGCAATAGATGAACTTAATAATAGTGTTGTGGATATAAATAATAGTTATAATGCTATTGATGGTATCTGTAATGAGTTAGATTCAATAAAGTTTGAAAATTAGTTCTAAGGGTTCAGATTTAGATGATTTTGATAAAAAGCCATAATTTTAATTATGGCTTTTTACTATGAATTTTAGATGAATCATAATTTTAAAGTTTTTTTTACTTTATACGACAATATGAGTTAATGATAAGTTTCATGGATTAATGTTAAAAAAATAACAAAGCGTATAGATTATATTTTATAAGCTTTAAGGAGGTTTTTATGAAAAGTCATATAGGTTTTGGTAAAAGTCAGGATGTAAAATTAGCTGTAAATGAAGCAATGAAGGAAATTAATAATCCAAAGGCAATTTTTATTTTTGCTTTAGATAGTATGTTTGAAGAAGCAACTAGAATTGTTAATGAAATTTATAGAGATGTTATTGTTGTAGGAGTTTCAACTTATGGTTTTGCTCTTAGAGATGTTATTAAAGATAATATTATCATATGGGCAATAGAAGAAGATGTGGAAATTGAAGTTGGAATATTAGATAATGTAACAACATTCCCAATAAAACATATAAAAAATTTAGAAAACAGTATAAACAATATAAAGCCAGGAAAAGAAGATACAGTATGTTTAGAGTTCTGTACAGGTGGAGAAGAAAAACTAGTATCAACAATTAGTTCACTAACAAGTAAAAATAATATTCCTTTAGTTGGAGGCACTGCTCTTACTGGAGATAAAGGAAAAAGGTATATATCACTAAATGGACAAGTATATACAGATGCTTGTGTATATATTTTAATAAAAAATAAAAGTGGAAAAGTGAAAGTTTATAAAGAAAATATTTATAAAGATAGAGACCATAATTTAATTGCTAATAAGGTGGATAGAGATAATCGTAAAATTGTGCAGATAGATGGAAAAGCTGCAGAACAAATTTATTGCGAAAACCTAGGAATAACAAAAAATGAAATACAAAATCGTGTATTAACAAATCCGTTAGGAAAGGTGATTGGAAAAGAAACATTTATAACTGCTATTCAATGTGGTGAGGATGGAAGTCTAACGTGTTATAAGAGAATAAATCAAAATGATGTTTTACATATATTGGATTTAGATGATTACAGTGAAGTAATACATAAAACAGTTGATAAAATAAAAAGTGAATTTACAAAAGTATCATCTATTTTTTCTATAAATTGTATATTAAGATTTAATTTATTTGAAAGTAGAAATTTTACTAAGGAATATGCTGAAATCATGAATTTCTGCAATAGTCATGTAGGTGTCATTGGGGAAGGTGAGCAATACATAAATCAACACATAAATCAAACAATGGTATGCGTTGTTTTTGAGTAAAGGAGTATATAAAATGTTGTTTTCATTTAAAAAGAAAAATAAATCAAATAAAAACATAAGTAATGATGAATCTAAGAAAAATATTAGTGTGTCTGAAGTTAAACCTAAGGAAGCAATTGAATTAAATGATAAACTTTATCCGGTTGAATATTCAGTAAATTATTTAAGTTCAAGAACTGGCGATTTAGTAAAAGAAGAAAGTGATACAACAAATGAAGTTAAGAGAATAGAGGAATCTTTTATTGAGGTAAGAAGTAAGGCAGAAGAAATTGATTCATCTATAGTTAATTTTAGCAAGAATTTTGATGAAATAAAAAATGTTTCAGATGAATTTAAAAGCACTTTGGATAGTATACTAAATTCTATAGAAGAATCACATGACAGAATAATTGAATTGAAAAATAGTTCTAAATCAGTTGAAGAAAGTTTTGAAATTATTCAAAGCACATTTGAGCAATTCAAGGAATCTTATGTAATGATAAAAAATTATAATGATAATATTGTTGAAATTGCTGATCAGACTAATCTATTGGCATTAAATGCATCAATAGAGGCGGCTAGAGCAGGGGAGCATGGGAGAGGGTTTTCTGTTGTAGCAAATGAAGTAAAGGATCTATCAGAAAAGATTAAAGAACTTGTAAGTGGAATAAATGATAGTATGTCTAACGTTGAAAGTGATACTGATAAGTTAAATAAATCTTTAAATAATTCAAAAAGTTCTCTAGAGGAAAGTTATAAAAATGTAAATAATACAGAGAAAATATTTGAAGAAGTCAATAAATCAATCAATGGAGTGACAGATATAAACCAAAGAATTTCTAATGTTGTAGATAATGCTAATTTAGAAATAAAAAATATAAGTAATAATATAACTGATTCAAACAAATATTATGATAGAGTTACAGATGCTATAAAAGATTTGAATAGTCAAATAACTAACAAAGGAATTATTATGGAGGATCTTGTGAATTTTCAAGAGCAATTAAGCTTATTAATTGAAGAAATGAAAAATTAAGTTATGTATATGTTGCAATAATAAAAGTGCATTTAATCAGTCGACATTTTAAGAAGATAGTTAAGTATTAAATGTAGAAAATTAATTGCAGAATATACATTCAAATGGAGGTACAAAAGGATGAAAATTGCTATGGCAAGTGATCATGCTGGATTTTCTTTGAAAAATGAAATAAAGGCATATTTAGAAGAACAAGGACACGAAGTATTAGACTTCGGTACAAATTCTGAGGAATCTTGTGATTTACCAGATTATATATATCCTGCCTCTTTAGCTGTAGCTGAAGGAAAGGCAGAAAGAGGCATATTTGTTGATGGAGTTGGATATGGCAGTGCTATGATTGCAAACAAAATACATGGATTATATGCAGCTGTTTGTCAAGATCCGTTTTGTGCACAGTTAGCCCGTTCACATTCTAACACTAACGTTCTTTGTATAGGTGGAAAGATAATAGGATCTGCAATAGCGCTTGAAGTAGTAAAAGCTTGGATGACTACAGAGTATCTTTCTGATATGCCAAAATATACTTTACGTGTAGATAAAGTAAAAGAGATTTCTGAAAGACATTTGAAAAAAATATCTGAAATTTAGCATATATGATAGATGATATTATATAGAAAGTAAAAATAAAATGTACCTTATAGAGCAGACAGTATAAAACGTCTAGCTTATAAGGTACTTTTATTTATTTTATGGTTGCAATTGCTTCAATTTCAATTAATGCATCCATAGGTAACTTAGCTACTTGAACGCAGCTTCTTGCTGGAGCATCGGTTTTGAAGTAAGTTCCGTAAACTTCATTTACTAAGGCAAAGTCATCCATGTTTTTGATAAAGACGACAGTCTTGATAACATTGTCCAAGGAAGTTCCTGCTGCTTCTAAAATTGCTTTTACATTTTCTAAAGATTGTTTTGTAGCCTCTTTTATTTCTGTACATAATACCCCTGTTGCAGGATTTAAAGGAATTTGTCCAGAAGTGAATATTAAATCTCCAACTATTTGTGCTTGTGAATAAGGACCTATTGCTTTAGGTGCTTTTTCAGTAGATACTATTTGTTTTTGCATGAGAAATCCCTCCATATATATATTAGGCATCTGAAAGTACATAGGTTTATATGCTAGTCTATTTGAACTTAATATTTATTTTTAGATGCCGTATTGATAAACCATTTTTGGTTTGACTACTGTTGGATTATAACCACTGTCTTTAAGCAGGTTTACAATTTGCTCTTTATGTTCACTACCGAAGGTCTCCATGGTAATATCAATTTCAACACCGCTTGTACGGTTGAAGTTAACAAATTGATTATGATCAAGTTTAATAATATTTCCTTGAGCTTTTGCAATTACTTCACATAAGTTAGCTAACTCACCAGGTTTATCTGGAAGTAGTAATGATATAGTACAAATACGTTCTCTTTGTATTAGGCCATGTTGTACTAGAGACGCAAAAGTTATTACATCCATATTACCACCACTTATAATAGAAACAACTTTTTTATCTTTAACATTTAAGTGTTTTAAGGCGGAAATGGTTAATAAGCCTGAATTTTCAGCCAACATTTTATGATTTTCTAATAGATCTAAGAAATCAATGATTAATTCACCATCGCTAACAGTGATTATCTCATCAATATTATTTTGAATATAAGGAAAAATTTTTGATCCTGGTGTTTTTACAGCTGTACCGTCAGCTATAGTATTAACTTTAGGTAAGGTAACTACATGGCCTTGCTTTAAGGACTCTTGCATACAGTTTGCACCTTCAGGTTCCACCCCTATTACCTTAATATTAGGATTAAGTAATTTAGCTAACGTAGAAACACCTGTAGCGAGACCACCTCCACCAATAGGTACTAGAATGATATCAACAGTAGGAAGTTCTTTTATGATTTCCATGGCAATTGATCCCTGTCCAGTTGCTACATCTAAATCATCAAAAGGGTGAATAAAGGTATAGCCTTTTTCTTCAGCTAGTTTTAAAGCATAATTACAAGACTCATCATAGACATCACCATATAAAATAACTTCAGCACCATAAGATTTAGTTCTATTGATTTTTATTAGTGGAGTTGTAGTAGGCATAACTATTACTGCTTTTGCACCATAAAGTTTAGCTGCATAGGCAACTCCTTGTGCATGGTTACCAGCAGAAGCTGTTATTAGCCCTCTTTTTCTTTCTTCTTCAGAAAGTGTACTTATTTTATAATAAGCACCTCTAATTTTATAAGCCCCAGTTTTTTGCATATTTTCAGGTTTTAAATAGACCTTATTACCAGATATCTCTGAATAATAATCGCTGTAAACTAATTTTGTTTTTAATATTACTTTTTGTACTGCCTCATAGGCTTCTTCAAATTTTTCTAGTGTAATCATTTATAAATATCCCCTTTTTACACAAAGCATCTGAAAGAGCTTGCTATTTATTTTCAGATACCTAAATAACATATATAACATATATAACAGTTTTACTTATTTTATCATAGCATTTTAAATGTAAGTGTCAATGTTTAATGTAATTTTTTATATAATTCAAGAAAAAAGCGTAAAAATGTTGAATTTTTATCCATAATTGATATATAATCATATAGAAAGATAAATTTTAGTAGAAAAATGGGGGATTCAATGAGAAAGTCAAAAGTTATAAGAACAGTATTAGGGATAATTATTTTAGGAGCTATAGTATTTGCTAGAGCATATTTTCGCGTTACCAATTCAGGCAAGCCGGTCAGTATTCAAATGAATGGAGTAGAAGTAAAAGTAAATGATACAAAGGTTCAAGAATTAGTGGACAAGGGCTATACATTAGGAAATGGCTCTTTATATGAATTAAAGGATACTGTAGAGGCTAAGAGTTATACATCAGAAGTAGGTTGTTTTATAAAGGAACATCAAAAGTATGCAGATTTTGCTGTTGCAAATCATTCAGGGTCATCAGAAGATATAAAAACTTGTAAGATTATATCTATGGAGTTCTTTTATGGTGGAGAATTTATAATGGGTAAAACTATTAGTACATATGAAGATGCTATAATAAATGGATTTAATCCTAAAGGTATGACTAAGGATCAAATTAAAGCAAAGTTAACTCAAAAAATAACAGAAGAAGATTCTAAAAAGATAAGGGTAGAAGATGGAGATTATTATTGTCAATATAATTTCTCAACTAAAGGAAAACTTTATAGTGTAGAAGTTGGAATACCAGGAAGTAAAATAAAAACATCTTAGAAAAAAAGGTTGGAGTTTAAATTGAAAACTCCAACCTTTTTCTAGTTATAATCTATGTACATTAGTTGCCATTGGACCTTTTGCACCATCTTGTACATCAAAAGAGACACTTTCACCTTCAGCTAAATCCTTCTCAGGACCATTTGACTTAATTTGTGAGTGATGTACAAAGACATCATTACCATTATTGCAAGATATGAAACCATATCCTTTTTCTGAATTATACCATTTTACTGTACCTGTTATACTAGCCATTATATATCGCTCCTTAAATAATAAATTATTACTTTTAGTATTTTCAAAAATTTATTTTTTAAACAGAAATATATATGTTCCCATGAATAAACTAAAGATTTAAATATACTATATTGCTTATTGTTCTATAATATTATTTGAAATTTTTATATACACGAAAAGTAAAAAGCATTGAAATCAAAAGATTTCAATGCTTTTTTGGAGCGGAAAACGGGACTCGAACCCGCAACTTTCACCTTGGGAAGGTGACACTCTACCATTGAGTCACTCCCGCATTTTAGTTTACACCCATATTTTACATCTTAAATAGCAAAATGTAAATAGATAACTATAATAATTATAAAATGAATTTTTAGATTAAAGTATAAAATCTATTAATAATATAGTACTAATGTTTTAAAGAGAGATTATAGAATGAATACTTATTTTAAATTTATATGAAAAGATGACAGTTACAAATATATAATTAGCAACTGTCATCTTAGTTATTAAATAGTGTTTTATCTGAATAAAGCTACAAATACTAAGGTTAATGTACTTACAAGCTTGATAAGTACATGAAGTGAAGGACCTGCAGTATCTTTAAATGGATCACCGATAGTATCACCTACAACACTAGCTTTATGAGCTTCAGAATTTTTACCACCATGTTCTCCTAATTCTATAAGTTTCTTTGCATTATCCCAAGCTCCACCACCATTATTTAAGAATAATGCCATGATTACACCAGCTATAGTTGTTATCATTAAGAAAGCACCAGCAGCTTCTTTTCCAAGAAGGACACCTACTAAAATAGGAGCAGATACTACTAATATACCAGGAAGAATCATTTCCTTTAAAGCTCCCTTTGTAACTATATCAACGCAGTTTGCATAGTCAGGTTTAGCTGTTCCTTCCATGATTCCTTTGATTTCTTTAAATTGACGTCTAACTTCAAGTATTACGTATTGAGCAGCTCGTCCAACAGCTCTTATTGCAGTAGAACTGAATAAGAATACTACCATAGCACCTATAAAGCCACCAATGAATACTTCTGGTTTTCCTATGTCAACAGAGAACCAAGAATCTAATGGCTTGCCAAGGAGTTTCTTAACTTCATCAAGATAAGCAGAGAATAATAGGAAAGTTGCAAGAGCAGCAGAACCAACAGCATAACCTTTAGTTAATGCTTTTGTAGTATTTCCACAAGCATCTAATCTATCTGTTATATTTCTTATATCCTCAGGAGCACCAGACATTTCAGTGATTCCACCAGCATTGTCTGTAATTGGTCCAAAAGTATCCATAGCAAGAATGTAGGTACAAGTAGATAACATTCCCATTGTAGCAATTGCAGTACCGTATAGACCAGCATTAGCAACATTAGGTAGAGCTAAATTAGCTAGTTGATAAGCAACAAAAATACAAATTGATATGAATATTACTGGTAAGGCAGTGGATTGCATTCCAACTGATAAGCCAGTTATTATGTTTGTTGCTGCGCCAGTTTCACAGGATTTAGCTATATCTTTTACCGGTTTATGAGTTATAGAAGTGTAGTAGTCAGTAAGAATTACAAATACATAGCTTAAAAGAACTCCAGCAACAGCACACCCATATAAATATAAGTAATTTACGTTGCCACCGTTATTAGGTAAAACTCCATTTAACATATATTTTACTATAAAGAATAAAGCAATTAGATTTATAAGTGATGTGATTACAAAACCATTTTTTAATGCTTTCATTGGGTCATCTTTATCATCTTTAACTCTTACTGAGAAGATACCCACTATAGATCCTAAAATACCAAAGGCACGAGCTACAAGAGGGAATAGGATACCTTTCCATCCGAAGATTGGATAAAGAGCAACTCCAAGGATCATAGCACCTATGTTTTCGGCTGCAGTAGATTCAAAAAGATCTGCACCTCTACCAGCACAATCTCCAACGTTATCACCAACAAGGTCTGCAATAACTGCTGGGTTTCTAGGATCGTCTTCAGGAATTCCAGCTTCAACTTTACCAACAAGGTCTGCACCAACGTCAGCAGCTTTTGTATATATACCTCCTCCAAGTTGAGCAAAAAGTGCAACAAAGGATGCACCAAATCCAAAACCTACAATTAGTGAAGGTGCTTCTTTAATTAATGCATCACTTCCAGAGAATCCTCCATAGATTAAGAATAATGAAGCAACGCCTAAAAGGGAAAGAGCGGTAACAGCTAGGCCAGTAACAGCGCCACCATTAAGAGCAATTTTAAGTGCATGATTTAACCCTTTTTTAGCGCCAGCAGCAGCTCTTACATTTGAGTTAACTGCCATGTACATACCAATGTAGCCAGATAAGGCAGAACAAAATGCACCTGTTATAAAGGCTACACCTGTACGACAAGCTAAACTAAGTGCCTCGCTAGGAGTTTTTGATGAATTTCCGAAATAATTACATAGGATGATTAATATTAGTGCTAGAACAGATAAGATAGCTATGGTTTTATATTGTCTTTTAATAAAAGCCATGGCTCCCTCTTTAATATAGTTTGAGATTTCTTGCATTTTATCAGTGCCTTTGTCTTTAGAAAAGGTGTACTTAACCAAGTAGACTATTACAATGATTGAAATAAGTATAACACCATAAATGAAAAGAAAATATGGCATCATTTAAAACATCCCCTTTTTAAAATATTTAGTTGGACAATAATATTATACAACACTATTTACAATAAAATTACAAAAATTTAAAAAAATACAATAAATAAAAAGATTATTTTAACTGTTGTTTAGAAAAAATATATATTGGCATAATATTTTTGAGGTGAAGTTTATGAAATCAGTTTGGAGTGATAGTTGTAATTTTACAAAGAGAGAGACATTAACAAATAACATTAGCACAGAAGTTTTGGTCATTGGTGGAGGTATGGCAGGATTATTGACAGCCTACATGTTAAAAAAAGTTGGTTTAAAAGTTGTTGTTATTGAAGCTAAAGAGGTAGCAAGTGGAGTTACGAAAAATACTACAGCTAAGATAACATCACAGCATGATTTGATTTATTATAAATTAAGAAAAGAATTTGGAGAGGAAAAAGCACAACAGTATGCTGCTGCTAATGAATTAGCAATAAGAAAATTTAAAGAAATAGTTGATGATAAAAACATAGAATGTGAGTTTGAAGTAAAACCAGCATATGTCTATTCCTTAGATAAGACTGATAATTTTACTGATGAGTTTGAGACTGCAAGAAAATTAGGTATTGATGCTGAACTTGTAAATGAAGTAACTCTTCCTTTTAACGTAAAATGTGCATTGAAATTTAATAATCAAGCTCAATTTAATCCATTAAAATTTCTAAAGGTTATTTCAGATGAATTAGATATTTATGAAAATACAAAGGCAGTACATATTGATGTAGACAATAATTTGGTAATAACAGAAAATAATATAGAAATTTCAGCAAAAAACATAGTAGTAGCTACTCATTATCCTTTTTTAAATGTACCGGGATATTATTTCATCAGAATGCATCAAGAAAGATCATATGTTTTAGCTTTAGAGAATGCTATGGATGTAAAGGGAATGTATGTTGATATCGCAAAGGATGGTATCTCATTTAGAAATTATAAGGATTTGCTACTATTAAGCTCTATAGATCAAAGAACAGGTAAAAATGAAGAGGGAGGATGTTATGAACAACTTAGAGGAATTGCTAAAGCTCTTTTCCCTAATTCTAAAGAAAAGTATTATTGGTCAACACAAGATTGTATGACTTTAGATGGAATTCCATATATCGGACACTACTCTGCATCAACTCCTAATATTTATGTGGCTACAGGATTTAATAAATGGGGAATGACTTCATCAATGGTATCAGCAATGATATTGAGTGATATGATTTTAGGCAAGGAAAACAAATATGAGGAGATATTTTCTCCTAGTAGATTTGATTTGTCTTTATCTGCTAAGACACTAGCACAAGATACAATTGAAACAGCAAAGAATTTTATTGCTCAAAGAGTAGATATTCCAGACGAACACATCGAACATATTCAAAATGGTCATGGTGGTATTGTAACATATAAAGATGAAAAGGTAGGAGTATATAAAGATGAAGAGGGCAATGTATTTATGGTAACTACTAAATGCTCCCATTTAGGATGCCAACTTCAATGGAATGCTGATGAATTAACATGGGATTGTCCTTGTCATGGATCAAGATTTGATTATAAGGGAAATTGGATAACAGGGCCAGCCACAGGTAATATTAAAGTTGACTAATTTTTATATATAAACTTAAGCTGATGGTATTTAATTCCACAAATATAAAATTACTTATGATATAATATTACTTGTATTATATAAGTTATATTTTATCAATGCATAATATTGTTGAGCATTAAAAATGCAAGGTTAACTAGACATATTAAAAATGTTTATATAGAAGCATTCCACCTAAATGTTGGTAGAAAGATGTCGAATCTTTGTAACTTGTCCACCAACATTATTATGGAATAGTTCTATATAGGTAATAGATATTGATATATAGTCTAAGCATTAAAAATAAAAATCTTATTATAATCTAGATAAGTAATTTTAGAAGAGGCAACTAAAGAGGGGGATTTATATGAAGTCAATTGGATTTATTGGAGTAGGTGTAATGGGGAAATCCATGGTGAGAAACCTTATGAAAAAAGGATATGAGGTCTCAATTTTTACAAGAACTAAAAATAAAGCTTTAGATGTAATTGAAGATGGCGCTAAGTGGTGTGATGATATAAAAAGTTGTGTCAAGAATAAGGATATTATTATAACAATAGTTGGATATCCTAAAGATGTTGAACAAGTCTATTTTGGAGAAGAAGGAATTTTACAAAATGCTAAAAAAGGGGCTTGTGTAATTGATATGACTACTACAAGTCCAAAACTTTCAATTAAAATTTATAACGAGGCTAAGGAAAGATGTATTGGAGCATTAGATGCGCCTGTCTCTGGTGGCGATTCAGGTGCAAAAAATGCTACATTATCCATAATGGTAGGTGGAGATAGAGAAATTTTTGAAAAGTGTAAAGGTGTTTTATCTAGTATGGGAACTAATATTATTTATGAAGGAAAAGCAGGCAATGGCCAGCATACTAAGATGGCAAATCAAATTGCGTTAGCTGGAGTTATTGCAGGAGTATGTGAAGCTATGACTTATGCAAAAACAGAGGGGTTAGACGTGCAAACCATGCTAGATAGTATAAGCCAAGGAGCAGCTGGAAGTTGGCAAATGACTAATATGGCACCACGTATCTTAAAAGGAGATTTTAATCCGGGATTTTATATTAAGCATTTCATAAAAGATATGAATTTAGCAATAGAAGAATCAGAAGATGCAGATCTTGAATTAGATGTATTAAATACTGTATTTAATATGTATAAAACTTTAGATAATAATAACTTAGGTGAATTAGGGACACAAGGACTAATGAAATATTATGAGGATTAGCTAAAAAGTAAAGTTTATGTGGATATTAAGAGCAGTATATATAATCTATTTATAATTACTGTTTTTATTTTTTTACAAATAGTCAAGAAAAATATAATATATTTGAAATGTTTATGTAAATACTTGTGGTTAACATTCAGTTATAATTTATAAAAAATATACAAAAAAATGTCGTAAATTGTAGGGGGATGGTGCTTATGAAAAAAGTAAATGAAGTAATTAAGAATGTTGCCTATAAGTTAAAAAATAACTATGAAGTACTACCAGTAATAATTTTATCAATAATATTGAATTTTACGAATTTAAGTATAGAAGGATTTGCAAATGAGTATTATTCAAGTGGTGTAAAGAGTATGACCATGAATTTAAAGAATTTCTTTTTTGTTTCTTTTGATCCGGCTGGTTTTGTAAGTATTGATAAGCCGCCATTAGGATTTTGGTTGCAAGTTTTAAGTTCTAAAATTTTTGGCTTTAGTGGGTTTAGTGTAATTTTCCCGCAAGCACTTGCAGGAGTAATTTCAGTCATTTTACTTTACTATATAATAAAAAGATTTTTTGGAAAAGTAGCAGGAATTATTTCTGCATTATGTTTAGCTACAACTCCAATTTTTGTAGCAGCTAGTAGGAATAATACAATAGATAATTTACTAGTACTGACTTCTTTGTTGGCTTGTATATTTATATCTATAGCAGCTGAAAAGGGAGATTTAAAGTATTTATTAATAAGTTTTATATTCGTAGGTGTAGGTTTCAATATAAAAATGATACAAGCTTATATGATTATGCCAGCATTATATATAACCTATATTTGTTCAAATAAAATTTCTAAAAAGAAAAGGTTTATAAATATAATTATAGCTACTAGCGTACTTGTATTAGGGTCTTTATCATGGACATTAACTGTAGATTCAATTTCTAAAAATGATAGACCTTATGTAGGGAGTAGTAGTAATAATTCAGTAGTACAATTAATTACAGGGCATAATGGAACTGAAAGATTGAAATTCAATATATTGAAACAAAGAAATAATCAAAGTAATATTAATGAGCCCAATAGTTTTAACAAGCTTAGTAATAATAAAAATGAAGAATATAATATAACAAATGAAATAACAGAGAGATTAGAACAAAATAAACAAGCAGGAATCAAAAGTGATGTTGGAGTAGCTCGATTGTTTAGAAATAATTCATTATCTGATCAAATCAGCTGGCTTTTGATTCTGGCACTTTTAGGGGCTGCTATTACAGCTACAGAATTATTTTTAGTAAAGTCTAAAGATAATAATTATAAATTGAATCTATTATTATGGACATTATGCTTAGTTCCAGAATGTATTTATTTTAGCTATGCAATTGACCTTTATCATTCTTATTATTTAACTATGATGTCAGTACCTATAGCTGCTTTGTGTGGAATTGGTTTAACATCTATGTGGAAAATTTATAATAAGGGGCAAAAAGGAGCCTTCTTTTTACCAATAGCGCTTATGATAAATGGAGGTATTGAATTACTGATTCTATCCTATTATTTTAATAGAGAGATAACTAAATTTATTTTTGTAGCATCAGCATTACTTATATTTATTCCATCAATAATTTTAGTACTGAGTAGAAGAGCAGGAGAACCAATGTCTAAAGCATTTAACATAAAGAAAGTAATATTTTGTTTGACTGTTATAGGAACATTGTTGCCTCCAGCAGTATGTGCAGCTACTCCTATGGTTTATAAGATGGATGGTAGCTCACCAATGGCAGGTTTAAGATTGATATCTGCAATTAATGATTCTGGAAAGAGAAAACAGGAAAGTGTGAAAAAGGATTATAATGATAATTTAATTAAGTTTTTAAGTTCTAGAGGAGATAATGAAAAATATTTTTTAGCAGTAGCTACTGCTCCAGAGGCTGCCAAGATTATGCTTGATTCTGGACGAGAGGTAATGGCAATAGGAGGTTATAGCGGAAATGATAAGATTATATCTTTAGATGATTTTAAGGGTATAGTTAGAAATGGAAAATTAAAATATGCTATGGTAGGAAAATCTTATAATTCTAATAAAGACATTGAGGATTGGATAAAGAGAAATGGTAGAATGATTCCTAGGGAACAGTGGATATCAGATAATCCGGTATCTAACACTAAATTCGAGAAAAATGACAAATTAAAAAGAATTACTAAAAAAACAATAGAGTCAGACAGTGTTGAACTATATGAACTTAATTATGCAGATTAAAATTGAAAATGTAAATTTTAAGCATATGTTAAGTAATAATTAAATAATGTAAATTAATCTACTATGTTATTGAAGAAACAATATATGTCTTGTAATATTATTGTAATAGCAGAATTAAACTAACGGTATAAAGATATAAGTAATGTTATGGAGATGAATATTGGAAATGGATTTGATGTTAGAAGATATGGATAAGATTCTATATGAAGAAGTTTGCAACATAATTAATAATAATAGTCTTAGTACAGTATTTCAGCCCATTATATCACTTAAGGATTGTACGATACTCGGATATGAAGCGTTGAGTAGAGTGTCAGAAAAATCATATATCACTAGTTCTGAAATGCTCTTTGAAGTAGCGGATAGATTTAATAAAACTTTGGAAATTGAGGAGTTGTGTCTTAAAAATGCTTTAGGCAATGCAAGAAAAAATAAATTGCAAGGAAAACTATTCCTAAATATTAATAGCAAAAATTTAGAGGATGTCAATATAAGCAATAAGTTAAAGGAGCAATTTTTAGAAAGTTACTTGATAAATATTCAAAATATTATTATTGAAATTACAGAAAGATATTTAATTAAAAACATAGAGAATTTCAGCAACAATATAGATAAAATGAAAAATAATAATTTTATCTTTGCAATGGATGATGTGGGAGCAGGGTATTCAGGACTTAACTTAATAGCAGAGGTAAAGCCTAAATATATTAAGTTGGATATGAAACTTATAAGAAATATAGACAAGGATTCTACAAAGCAAGCATTAGTAAGAGGCATGTACGAATTTTCTAAACAATCACATTCATTAATAATTGCAGAGGGGATAGAAACCAAAGATGAATTAAGTACTCTTGTAGAGATTGGTGTTCATTATGGTCAGGGATATTTAATTCAAGAGCCTAGTGCTATATTGAGTCCTGCTAGAGAGGATATAATTAATTTTGTTGATATGTTAAATAGTAAGGAATCTAATTTGTATAGAAGTAATTTGGAGAAGATACATATAAAATCTTTATGCAAATCTAATAAAACTATATCTTCAAATATGTTGGTATCAAAAGTAGACGAGCTATTAAAACATGAACCCAATTTAGTGGAAATATGCGTAGTTGAAAATGAATTTATAAAGGGTATTATCACAAGAAGATCATTTTATAGTAAATTAGGATGGCAGTATGGATATAGCATTTATTCTAGCAAGCCAATATCAGCTATAATGAATACAGAATTTTTATATGTAGATTGTAATACTCCTATTCATAAAGTTATTAATTTAGCAATGTCTAGATCTCAAGAAACTTTATATGATTATATTACAGTAACTAATAAGTCAAAATATTATGGTGTGGTTACAGTAAAAGAGTTAATTGAAAAAGTTATGGAGTTAGAAGTGCAGAATGCAAAATATTTAAATCCATTAACTGAACTTCCGGGTAATATAATGATAGAAGAAAATTTAAATAATTGCATACAGAATTATTGTAATTATTCTGTGCTATATTTTGATATTGATAATTTTAAAGCATATAATGATGTTTATGGTTTTGAAAATGGTGATAAGGTTATAATAATTTTAGCAAAAATTCTTAGAAAAAATATTAAAGATGGCCATTTTATTGGGCATATTGGAGGAGATGATTTTATTGCAGTTTTTTTAAACTGGGACGTTGAAGAAGTGTGCAGTAAAATAATCAATACTTTTGATAAAGAAGTTACAGGATGTTATAAAAGAGAAGATTTAGAAAAAGGATATATCATGACTGCAAATAGACATGGGGTAGAAGAAAAGTTCCCAATTATATCATTATCAATTGCAGCAGTAACAAATAAAAAGAAAGATTATATTAATATTTATGAATTAGCAGAGGAATCCAGTAAGCTCAAAAAGAGATGTAAGCAAATGGTTGGAAGTAATTATATTATTTTATAAAAACCAGATGATTGTAAACTTCTTAAGATTTACAATCATCTGTTTTTTTCATTACTTTACTAGTAGTAACTATTCTGATAAAAGCATTATTCCTAGTGCCCTTGGACCACAATGAATGCCAACAGCAGGAGTTATAATACCTGAATATAAAAGTGTAGCATTAGCTTGGGTTGAAAAGGCTTTTTTAAGTTCTTCGGATTCTTCAAACATTGTACCTGTCATTACAGCAACCTTTGCTTTTCCTTTAGAGAGTATGTCTAAACCATAATTTTGTAATTTACTTATAGCTTGCTTTTTTCCTCTAACTTTTGTAAAGGTTGTATACTTTCCATCATCACCCATTGTTATTATAGGTTTTAAGTTTAGAATTTCACCAATTCTTCCAGAAACTCGGCCAATTCTTCCACCCTTAATTAGATACTCAAGAGTATCTACAATAAAATAAAAACTAATTTTTTCTCTTAATTTAGGAATTTGTTCACAAATATAGCTAAATTCAGCACCTTCTTGTATCATTTCTGCGACCTTAAGTACTATCAAACCAACGCCCATAGAAATTACTTTTGTATCGTATACAAAGGAAGTAATTTTATCTTCATACTCTTCTGCAGCAATTCTCATGCTATTTATAGTGCCTGATAATCCAGAAGAAATAGGTAAGAAAATAGCGTGTGTATATCCTTCAGAAACTAAGCGGTTTAATAAATCTAAATTATCTTGTACAGATGGCATTGAAGTAGTTGGCAATTCCTCATCTAATTTAGAGTATACTTGCTCTGGAGTTATAGTTAAGCCATCGATATATTCACCAGATTTATATATAACCTTTAGTCTTAATAATTCAATATTGTATTTGTCCAAGTATTCTTGAGATAAACCAGAAGTACTGTCTGTAATTAAAGCTATCTTTTGCATTAATGAACCTCCTAAAACATCATATCATATTATGCTAATACAATACTATATAGTCAGTTAAATGTCAATACATAGTTTTTGAAACTATGTGCTATGGCAAACTATATTTTTAGTATGTTTATTTGTTATTGATGATATGCATTAAATATCTGATTTTACTAGGATAAATATAATATAAATCAAAAAAAAGTTTTTATACTTGCTTTATTGAAACAATTTTTTTATATCTTCAAGTCTCTCAATGCCAATGCTATAGCCTATTTCATAAGCTTGCTTTAATTTATGTACATCTTTTTCAAAGCTATTAATTGCTTGATCAGAAGTTGGTCTTATAATAATTGCTTTTCCTTCTGCTTCTAATTGTTCGCAAAATTTTACAGTCTCATTGTAAAGCTCATGTCTAGCAAGCAATGGCTCTCTTAATTTAGGAAATTTCCTATTTAATAACTTTGAAACTATAACATTAGCCTTACTTAGTGTTTTTTTATATTCTTTTGGGCGAGTTAATATTATCAAATGTTTTTCATTTCCGTCTTCAATAGCTTTTCTAATTGGAATAGGATCGCATATTCCACCATCATAGTAATAATTATTGTTTATTTTAATAGGTGGAAATACCATTGGAATTGCACAGGTAGCTCTAAGCATTGTGCATTTATCATCTAAATTTTGACCATTTAAATACTCGGTTTTGCCGGTAATTGCATTGGTTACTCCGACTAAAACTGTACCAGAATATTTGTTATAGGTTTCCATATCAAATGGAACTAATTTGTTAGGGATTTCATCAAAAACAAAATCTAAGCCAAACATACTTTTACATTTTAAGTAGTTTCTAAATCCCAAGTAACGCTTATCATTTCTATAAGTTTGAGTAACTTGTAAATTTCTTTTCTTTTGTTTTGATAAATAAGATATTCCATTAGTTATACCAGCAGAAACGCCTATACAATAAGGGAACATAATATCATTATCTAAAAGGGCATCCATTACACCAGCACTAAAGATTGGTCTAAAGGTACCCCCTTCTAAAACTAAACTAGGCATAGTAAGTACCTCCTATATTGATATAATAATTTTACTAAGTACATTTTAATAACTATTCTACCATGAAATAATTAATAAATCATAGATAAATATAGTATTAAAGTAATAATATTTATTATATAGGAGCATAAATTAATAAAATAATTAGGGCAATTATATTAATTTTCTAATTTTAACAATTAACACTATGAAAAGTATTCTCACTATGCAATAATATACTAAATATTAATACAATTAACATGATAAGTATTAATAAAAACATACTTTATAAGTGTATGTTTATAATTCTATAAATTAAGGGGGCTAAAGTATGAAGCTTGAAATAAGTAATTATTTAAAAAAAGCAAAACCAATATTAAAGGAATTATTGGATGAACTTTTAAAAGAATTTTCATATGCATCAATATTAGCGACAGATTCTAAGGGTAAGACTTATGGTTGTTCAAAAGCAGCAACTAATATTGGTCAAGGGATGAGTTTAGAAAGAGGAGTTGTTGTAAAAGTATATAATGGAGTAAACTATTCCGAATATGCTTTTAGTGAAATTAGTAAAGAATTAATTCCTCAATTAGTAAAAGAAATAAAAGAAACAGCTTCAACTCTAATGAATAAGGATAGTGTTGGAGATGTAAGTAAATATGAGGAACTAATTGAAGAAGAATTTAATTTTTCAAAGACAGCCGAAATAGAAGAGCATCCTGAAGAATTAGGAGATGCTAAGATAATTGAAAAGATTACAAAGATAAAAGATTCAGCTATTAATTCTAGAGAAGAGATTTTAGATTTTAAAGTTTATTATGAATATCTGGCTGTAAATAAGATATTTTTATCACCTAAAAGAGATTTGGAACAGGCATATATGTGGTCAAATGGAGTATGTGTTTGTGTAGCAACTAATGGTGAAGTAATGAGAGATAGAATGGTTCCTGCTTCAGGAATCAAGGGAACAGAACTATTAAAGGAACTTGAAGTTAAAGCTCAATCTGCAATTGAGGATACTATATTAATGTTAGATGCAGAAAGAATGGTTCCGGGAGAATATGATATTATTTGCACTCCAGAGGTTACAGGTCTTATTGCTCATGAAGCCTTTGGTCATGGTGTAGAAATGGATATGTTCGTTAAGGATAGAGCTAAATCTAAGGACTATATTGATAAGTATGTAGCTTCTCCAATAGTAACTATGCGTGATGGAGCAGCATCAGCAGTAGAATCAGCTTCATATTTCTTTGATGATGAAGGAAACATAGCAACAGATACAGTTATTATTGAAAATGGAATATTAAAATCAGGTATAAATGATAGTTTAACTGCCTTAACTTTGGGTAAAAAGCCTACTGGAAATGGAAGAAGAGAAACTTTTAGTCATAAAGCTTATACAAGAATGACAAATACATTTATAGAAGCTGGAGATTCAAATGTTGCGGATATGATAGCTTCTATTGAGTATGGATTTTTACTTGATGGCTTTAACAGTGGCATGGAAGATCCAAAGAACTGGGGAATTCAATGTATGCTAAGCGTAGCTAAAGAGATAAAGGATGGAAAGTTCACTGGTAAATTATTTGCACCAGTAATAATGACTGGATATGTACCAGACCTATTACAATCAATTACTATGATATCAAAGGATTGTGAACTAAGTGGTGTAGGTTACTGCGGCAAAGGATATAAAGAGTGGGTTAAGGTTTCAGATGGTGGTGCATATATCAAATGCAGAGCTAGACTAGGATAAGGGGGGATTTTAATGTTAGAAATTATATTAGATTCATTAAAAAAGAATAACGTAGAAGAATATATAGTTACAGAAACACATACAGAAGGCGTTGAGCTATATTGTATAAAAAAAGCTATAGATATGAACAGAAAAAAGAACCTTTTGAGTTATAAAGTAAATGTATTTAAGGAATTCAAATCAGAAGAAGATACATTTAAAGGTGATGCTACAGTAGAAATATATCCATCAATGGATGCGGCAGAAGTTGACATGGTAATAAAAGATGCTTATTATGCTGCATCTTTTGTGAAAAATAAAACTTATAGTTTACCAAATGGATATAAGGGTGAAGCTGTAGTAAAAAGCAGTAACTTATCAGAAATGTCATTAGAAGAGGCAGCATTAAGAGTTAAAAATGCTTTATATAAGTATGATACTTTTGAAAAAGGTTTTGTGAATTCTTCAGAGATATTTGTCAATAAAACAACTAAGAGAATAGTTTCTTCTAAAGGAGCAGATGCTTCTTATGTAAAGTACAGTATAGATGGTGAATATGTAACTCAATGGGTAGAGGAAAATGATGTTGAGGTTCATAACACATTTAATTATGGTGAATTGGATGAAGAAGACTTAGCTTTAAAGGTTAAGGAGGCAATCCTTAATACAGGATATAGAGATAAGAGTAAAAATGCTCCAACTACAGGAAAATATGATGTGATATTATCAGGAGATGATGTTACAGAAATATTTAATTATTATTTAAATAATGCAACTACAGGCATGGTTTATCAGAAATATTCTAAATTTAAAGTTGGTGAGCCAGTTCAAGGAACAGACATTAAGGGTGATGAAATTGAGATTACATTAAAATCCAGTGTACCTTTCAGCAATGAAGGTATAGAACTTAAGGATAGAGAGTTAGTAAAGGATAAAAAGTTACAAACTCTTTATGGTTCATTTAAGTTTGCAGATTATCTAGGTTTAGAGCCAATAGGAAGTTATAATGGAGCTTTTGTTAAAGGCGGTAAAACTTCTTTTGAAGAAATGTTTAAGGAAGGTACTCTTCATATTTTAAAATTCTCTGATTTTCAAATTGATGTACTAACAGGTGATTTTGGAGGGGAAATTAGATTGGCTTTATTGAAGCAGGGAGATAAGTTGATTCCGTTAACAGGAGGATCTTTATCTGCTAGCATCAAGGATGTACAAGGAAATGTAGTTTTATCTAAGGAATTACAAAAGGATGATCATTTTGAGTTGCCAAAGGCTATAAAGTTTAGTAATGTAGCCATTTCAGGTGAATAATGTAGTTTTCAAAATAAGTGGATTCTGATTATTAAAATAAAATATATAGCGAAAAATGTAGGAAATATCCTACATTTTTCTTTTAATGAGAGTTATAATATTTTGTGAGAGTAAAACAATAAACTTTAGAGGAGAGAACTAATGGAAATTAACAATAAGAGAGATGGACACATACATACACCATTTTGTCCTCATGGTTCTGAGGAGAGTTTTGATGTGCTTGTGGAAAAAGCTATTGCAGAAGGACTTGAAGAAATTACATTTACAGAACACATGACAATACCACTTCCAAAGGATCCATCACCAAGAAATGATAGCTCTATGAAAGAAGAAAACATAGAACCATATTTAAAAGCATTAATGGAAGTAAAAGAAAAGTATAAGCATAAGATAAAGGTTAATATAGGCTTTGAGGTAGATTATATAGAAGGGATAGAACAAGAAACTAAGACATTGTTAGATAAGTATGGTAAGTATCTTGATGACGCTATATTATCTGTTCATGTATTAAGATATGATGGACAATATTATCCAATAGGGTCTGGTTCAGCTGAAATTGTTAAATTGGTTGATAAACTAGGAGGAATGGATAAGGTTTATAATCTTTATTATGAAACAATATTAAAATCAATAAAAGCAGATTTAGGAAAGTACAAGCCAAAGAGAATCGGACATCCTACCTTAGTCAGAAAATACAAAACAGATTTGCCAAATGAAAAGTATGACTTAAAGTTGTTAGAAGAAGTTGTAATAGAGTTAAAAGAAAAAGGTTATTCAATAGATTTTAACACATCAGGGTTAAGGAAAGAAAAGTGTGGAGAGACATATCCATCAGGTGTATTTAAAGAATTAATTTTACAATATAATGTACCTATGGTGTTAGGTTCTGATGCTCATTGTGCAGATCAGATAGCATTATTCTTCAAAGAAGTATAAAAATGGTTATAGAGTCAGCATAATTTATAAATAAAGTATTCTTTATTAACGAAAAGTTATATTTTGTACTCAAATAGCTATAAATATATGAAGAATTGATACGTTTATCAAGATTGGTATGGAACAGTTCTACACAGATAATGAAATAATGATTCTACAGATGGACAAATAGCCTATGCATGAAAATAGATAAAAAAATTACAATCAAAGGTATATAAGATTATAATATACGCAAATAGGGGGAAAGGGTATGAAAATAGATTTACATTTGCACACCAGTGAAAGATCAAAATGCAGCATTGCTACAGAAGAGCAACAGATAAAGGCGGCAATTAGTTATGGCTTAGATGCAATAGTTATTTCTGATCATAATAAATTGGTACCAGTGCAGCATATTGAAGAATTGAATGAGAAATACAAACCTTTTAAAATCTTTGGTGGCATTGAGATCACAATACACGGCAATAATAATATGAATGAAGATATACTTGTAATAGGTCTCCATGATGAAATACTTCAAGAAAAGACTTGGACTTATGAGGAAGTTTATAATTTTGTAAAATCAAGAGGTGGATATATTGCATTGAATCATCCGTTTAGGTATTCTGAGGAAGTAAATATAGATATTGAAAGATGTATCCCTGATGCAATTGAAGTTCATTCCACAAATATAAGCAGACTTGATGAACAATTAATCACAGATTTAGCTAAACGCTTAGGTAGCAAGTTAATTTGTAATTCAGATGCTCATAATATCATACATACAGGAATTTATTATAATGATATTGGAGGCAATCCAAAGAATGACAAAGAGTTAGTTGAAAAGTTATTAGCTGGAGAGTATAAGTTATGCAAGGATGATAAGCGGGTTGATGAACATAATAAGCAAGTCAAGGAAAGGGAAGATTTTATAAAAGAATTAATAAAGCAAGGCAAAACAGCAGAGGACTATTGCAAGATAACAGGAAGTTGGGCAGGTCCTTTTGAAAAGGTTGCAAGAGGAAAATCTTATGAAATCTAAGGCATCCGAAAATAAATAAGAAGTCTAAAAATGTTACGGATATTTGGATTTAGACAAGGGAGTAGGTTCAACATATAGCCAGTTATCTAAGGGGTTTATTGACACAGTATAAGGTACACTAGACTAGTAAATGGATGTATTTACTTTTAGAAATGTTTAAATTAAAGAAATATTCAGAAAAAGCCTATAAATAGTATTAATAGTGATTTAATTTGTGCTAATAATGAAATACAAGAAAATTCAAAGTGGCAATAATAAATGCACTTGAATATAATATCTTTAAATCAAGAATTTAAGGTATTAGAAAATAGATTATGAAATAAGGATATTTATTTTTATATGCATAAATTAAAGTCTGCGATAAGAGATAGTAGGTAATAGAGTTTAGTTCCAGAGAGTTTGGGGAGGTGTGATCCAAGCACTGTAGCTGTTATTGAATGGGTCTTTGAGACGATATTTCGAATTAGAGTAGAGATATACGGAAAGTCTACCGTTAAAAAGACAGGATATAAGTATTTATACTAGTATCTGATAGAGAATGTGTAACATAGGTGGCATTAAGAAATACAGGTATTTCGTCCTATTTAGGATGAAGTACCTTTTTTTATTTTTGCAGAATCTATTTGATTAGAGTTACGTATGTTTGCATAAAAATTGGGTGGCACCATGAGTCACTTCATCCCAAGTATTGAGATGAAGTGGCTCTTTTTTTGCATAGAAATTTGTGAGTTTTATAGAATTCAGATAAATTTAAATAAAGTTGAGCAGTTAGTTTTCTAAAATAAATTATTAGTTTAAAAAAGGAGTTGATATTATGATTAATATTTCAGAGGAACAGTTTAAGCAAAAAAGAGAAAGTGGAAAGGATTTTTCAGTAATAAGTGAATTTAGGGGAGATGAAGTCACTCCTATAAAGATTTTTCAAGGACTTAGAGGAAGAAGAAAATTTATTTTCGAAAGTGGAAGTAAGGAAAACTTTTTTGGAAGATATTCATTTATTGGGGAAAATCCTTATAAGGAAGTTGTGGGAAATACAGAAAATGAACTTAGGGAGATAAGACAAGAAATAAGTAGAGAATTTGATGTAAGCTGTAATATGTTTTCCTTTAAAGGGGGAGCTATAGGGTATCTAGGGTATGATTCAATAGCTTTGTATGAGAAAAGATTGCAGTTTAAGAATCCAGATGAATTAAGTTTGCCCATTATTAGATTTAACTTTTACTCTAGATATATCTGTTATGATCATTTTACTCATAAGGTCTACGTTATAGATAATGTCTTCAATGATGAAAGCAGAGAATATTTTCAAATACTTAAAGAGCAAAAACAATATATAAACAGCCTTCTATGCACACCACACGAACTCTGTGAGGAAGTTAAACATATGAAAGTTGAATTTGAGTTTAATACCACGAAAGAAGAATTTATTGATAACGTGGTTAAAGCCAAGGAATATATTCAGGCAGGAGATATCTTTCAAGTGGTACTTTCTCAGAAAATGAAATGTAAAACTGAAAAATCATTTTTAGAGATATACAGGAGGATGAGAGAAGAAAATCCATCACCATATATGTTTTTAATAGATTATGAGGAATATCAAGTTATAGGGTCATCACCAGAAAGGCTGGTTGCTGTAAAAAACAATGTGGTTAGTACAAACCCTATAGCAGGAACAAGAAAAAGAGGTAAGGATGAAGTTCAAGATAAGGCTTTAGAAAAAGAACTGTTAGAAGATGAAAAAGAGTTAGCAGAACATGTGATGCTAGTTGACCTAGGAAGAAATGATATAGGTAAAGTAAGTAAAATAGGTAGTGTTGAAGTAAAAGATTTTATGCAGGTTGAGAAGTTTTCACATGTAATGCATATAACCAGCACTGTTGAAGGGCAGTTAAGCAGTGATGAAGACGCGTTCAGTGCTTTAACAGCTTGTTTACCTGTAGGCACTGTATCAGGAGCACCAAAGATAAGAGCAATGGAGATAATAGAGGAGCTGGAGAAATATAAAAGAGGAATTTATTCAGGAGCAGTTGGGTATTTCTCATATGGTGGGGACATGGATATGAGTATAGCTATAAGAACATTGATATTAAAGAATAAAGTGGCGTATTTGCAAGCAGGGGCTGGAATAGTTTATGATTCTGTACCTGAAAAAGAATTTGAGGAGATTCAGAATAAGTTAATGGTGCTAAAGGAGGTATTAAGATGATAGTTTTGATTGATAATTATGATTCCTTTACTTTTAATTTGTATCAGTATATAAGTGAGTTTCATGAGGTTGAGGTTTATAGAAATGATGATATAACGCCAGAGGAAATACTAAAACTTCAACCTAATGGAATAGTAATTTCTCCAGGGGCTGGAACACCAAAGGATGCAGGAATATCTATAGACGTAGTGAAAAGATTGGGACATAGGATTCCAATACTAGGAGTGTGCTTAGGGCATCAGGTAATAGCTGAAGCTTATGGTGGCAAAGTCGTACGTGCTAGAGAAGTTTTTCATGGTAAAAGTTCGAAAATTAAAGTTAAAGGTGATGATATTTTTGCTGGAGTTAGCAGGAAAATAGATGTAATGAGATATCATTCATTAATAGTTGAAAGAGTATCTTTACCAGAGGAACTTGAGATAATTGGAGAAACGATTGAAAATGGAGATATTATGGCTCTTAAGCATAAAACCAACCTTGTTTTTGGAGTGCAGTTTCACCCAGAATCAATTTATACATTACATGGGAAAAAGATAATTAGAAATTTTGTGGAGGGGATTTGTAATGAGTATAAATAAAGCAATAAGCAAACTTATACAGAAACAGACTCTTACAGAGGAAGAATCTAGGGCAGCAATAAACGAGATTATGAGGGGAGAAGCTACAGAATCACAAATAGGTGCATTTTTGATGGGGTTAAGGATCAAAGGTGAAAGTTCAGAGGAGATTTTAGGTGCAGTAAAGGCTCTAAGGGATAATATGGTGGCGTTAGATACAGATGAGGAAAGTTTAATTGATACCTGTGGAACAGGAGGTGATGGAGGTAAAACCTTTAATATTTCTACAGCAGTTGCTATAGTGGCAGCCAGTGGTGGAGTAAAGGTTGCAAAGCATGGAAATAAAGCAGTTTCAAGCAAATCAGGCAGTGCAGATGTTTTGAATGAGCTTGGTATAAAAACTGACTTTAGTGTGGAGGAAAGTAAGCGGAATATTAAAGAAAAGGGAATGGCATTCCTTTTTGCTCCTAATTATCATAAGGCTATGAAAAATGTTGCGAGTGTTCGAAAAGAGTTAGGTGTAAGAACAATTTTTAATATCATAGGACCTCTAGCAAATCCAGCTCCGATAAAAGGACAATTATTAGGAATATATGATAGTGATTTAGCAGAGAGTATAGGATCTGTATTGTTTCAGCTTGGATTAGAAAGAGCACTAGTTGTACATGGAGATGATGGTCTTGATGAGATAACAACAACTACAACAACTACTGTATGTGAGGTGAGTAAGGAAGGAACTGTTATATATAAGATTTCTCCAGAGCAATATGGTATCCATAAGGCTTTCTTGGAAGATATAAAAGGTGGAGAGTCTAAGGAAAATGCTGAAATAATATTAAATATTTTAAAAGGGGCAAAGGGAGCTAAAAGAGATATCGTAGTTTTAAACAGTGCAGCCGCACTTTATGTAGGAAAAAAAGTGGATAGTATTGAGGAAGGAGTAAAAATGGCTGAGGAATTAATTGATTTAGGGTTAGCCTATGAAAAATATCAGCAGCTTAAAGAAGATTTAAGTGGGGTGAAGCAAGGTTGATATTAGGTGAAATATTAGAGAAGAAAATAAAGAGACTAGAAGAAAAAAAGAGAATTAATTCTACAGAAGTTGTTTATGATATGGCATTAAATGCTGTTAAAAACTCAAGGCAGAATCTATTTAAAGAAGCTATAGTAAAGAAAAATAGCAATTTAGCTATAATTGGAGAATTTAAAAAGGCTTCACCTTCAAAAGGAGTCATTTTAGAAAAGTTTGATATTCAAGCAATTCATGATTACTATATTGCATTAGGGATAGAGGCATTTTCAGTATTGACAGAAGAAGACTTTTTTCTTGGTAATGATAAATATATTAAACAAATAAAAGGTTTATCTAATCACGCTATATTGAGAAAAGATTTTATTATAGATTTTTATCAGATTTATGAAAGTGTTGTTTTAGGCGCAGATGCTATTCTTCTGATTGTAGGCATTTTAGGGGAAAAGTTGCAAGATTTTTATAGAGAAGCAACAAGATTTAAATTACAACCTTTAGTTGAGGTGCATAATAAAGAAGAATTAGATTTGGCATTAAAATGTGACTGTGAGATTATTGGCATAAATAATAGAGATTTAAGAACTTTTAAGACTTCCTTAGAAGTTACAAAAAATCTTAAGCAATATATACCGGAAAACAAAATTGTAGTATCAGAAAGTGGTATAAGTTCTATAGAAGATTTGAAAACATTAAGAGATTTAGGATTAGATGCAGTGCTAATTGGGGAGATGTTTATGAGGAATATAAATAATGATAGCTTTATTCAATGCTATAAGGAGTTTCGTCATGGTGGCAATTAAGATTTGTGGAATAACAAGACTAGATGAAATTGAGTATGTGAATTTGTTAAAACCTGAGTATATAGGTTTAGTGTTTACAGAAAGCAAGAGGCAAGTGGACTCCCAAAAGGCAAAGTTTTTATGCGATTGTTTAGATAAATCAATCATGAAAGTTGGTGTCTTTAGAAATAATTCTCTTGAAGAAATATTAGAAATAGTCAATGAAGTGACATTGGATGTAGTTCAACTTCATGGAAGTGAGGATGAAGTTTTTATAGATTTATTGAGAGAAAATCTAGTGTCGGAAAAGCAGATTTGGAAAGCAATAGTTATAAGAGACAGCACAGAGTTTGAAAATCATAATAATATTGATAATTATATATTGGATGGAGCTAATTCAGGTAGTGGAGAAAGATTTTCCTGGGAAATAATGAGTAAGAAAAATATTCATGAAAATATTTTTCTAGCAGGGGGAATAAATGAAGATAATGTTCTTCTTGGAATAGAAACTTTTAATCCAAGGGGAATCGATGTTTCCTCTGGAGTTGAAGTTATAAATGAAAAAGGACAAAGAATGAAGTCATTTGAGAAGATGGAAAGATTAATAAGAAAGGTGAGGGATAGTTATGAAAGGTAAATTTAATGAATTTGGTGGACAATATGTTCCAGAGACACTTATGAGTGCTTTAATTGAATTAGAAAGAGAGTATGAGCAGGCTTTAAAAGATGAGGAGTTTATAAAGGAATATAACTATTATTTAAAAGATTATGTAGGAAGGCAAAGCCCACTATATTTTGCAGAGAATATGACAGAAGATTTAGGTGGAGCAAAGATATATTTAAAGAGGGAAGATTTAAATCATACGGGGGCACATAAGATAAATAATGCAATTGGGCAAGTATTATTAGCTAGAAGAATGGGCAAAAAGAAGATTATAGCTGAAACAGGAGCAGGGCAACATGGTGTGGCGACAGCTACAGTAGCAGCAAAATTCAATATGGAATGTAAGATATTTATGGGGGAAGAGGACATAAAAAGACAGGCACTAAACGTGAAGAAGATGGAACTTCTAGGAGCTGAAGTTATCTGTGTTACAAGTGGAACGAGGACCTTAAGTGATGCTGTAAATGAAGCTATTAGATATTGGGTAGAGAATGTTGAAGACACTTTCTATATTATAGGTTCTGTAGTTGGACCACACCCTTATCCAACCATGGTAAGAGATTTTCAAAGAGTAATTGGAGATGAAGCAAAACAACAATTACTTGAAAAAGAAAGTAGACTTCCTGATTATATATTAGCTCCAGTAGGAGGGGGAAGTAATGCAATGGGGATTTTTTCAGCATTTATTGGTGATACATCAGTTAAACTTATTGGTGTAGAAGGGGCAGGAAAAGGGATAGAAACAAATCAACATGCAGCCACTATGTCAAAGAGAGAAAAAGGAATTTTACATGGAATGATGACCTATGTACTTCATGATGAAGAAGGAGGAATTGCGGAGGCATACTCAATTTCAGCAGGACTAGACTATCCAGGGGTAGGACCAGAACATGCTTATCTTGGGTCAACCAATAGAGCACAATATGTGAGTATAAATGATGATGAAGCTGTAGAAGCATTCTTATATCTAACAAAGAAAGAAGGTATAATACCAGCCATAGAATCTGCTCATGCAGTGGCTTATGCCATGAAACTTGCGCCAACTTTAAACAAGGATGAAATAGTTGTGATAAACCTTTCAGGAAGAGGTGATAAAGATATGGATACTATAATTTCTTATTTGGAGAAAAATAATGAATAGGATAGATCAAGTCTTTGATAGGCTTAAGGTAAGAAAAGAGAAGGCTCTTATTCCATTTATAACCTGTGGGGATTTAAGCATAGAAGATACAGCAGAATTGGTTGTGAAGCTGGAAGCTTCAGGAGCAAATATAGTAGAAATAGGAGTTCCTTTCAGTGATCCTTTAGCAGATGGAAAGGTGATACAAGAATCTTATAGTAGAGCTTTAAAGAATGGTACAAAAGTTAAAGATGTATTTAGATGTGTGGAACTTATTAGAAAGAAATCACAAGTTCCAGTAATACTAATGATTTATTTTAATGTTGTTTTTTGTAGAGGAGTAGATTTATTTTTACAGGAAGCTAAGAAAAATGGGGTAGATGGAATAATTATTCCAGATTTGCCCCTTGAAGAAAGAAAGGAGATAATTGAAAGTTGCGAAAATAACTGTGTTTATTTGATACCTCTTGTGGCACCTACATCAAAGGAAAGAATTAAATCAATAACTCAAGGAACAAAAGGTTTTGTTTATTGTGTTTCATCAAATGGGATAACAGGAGAAAGGAGTCAACTAAATAAAGAAGTTAACGAGTATTTAGATACTGTAAAAGAACTTGTAGAAATACCAATCTGTCTTGGTTTTGGTATTTCTTCTAGGGAAGTGGTGAAAGAAGTTAAAGCTTATTGTGATGGTGTTATAGTTGGAAGCGCTGTGGTTAAAAGGATGGTTAAAAGTAAAAAAGAAGTATGTTCATTTTTAGAAGAACTTAGAGAAGAATTAGATTTGAAATAATAGAAAAAGTAAAAGTTGAAACATTAAAGAATTAATTACTGTAGGATAGATTTTCTTTGTATAAAAAATTTTAAATGTCAAATATGCAGAACAACAACTAATTGCAGGATATTATGGAAATATTTACAGTGATTTCATAGTTTTAAAATACTACAAGGTAGTATAATTAGTACAATGTTAATTATTTGTATTTTAATTGTTTATATTTTTAAGGAGAAGATTTATGAGAAAGAAATGGGTTAAAATTGTAGTAGTTATTATAGCTATTTTGCTAGGAGTTGTAACAATATATTTGCTAACTGATAGAAAGAAGATAGGAAAAGAAATAGATAGTTATAAGAATGTAAAGGTATATTACAATGGTGCTATTTATACAAAATCCTATGGAAAGAATTATAGTGGGGACGGGTATTACTATGGGTATAAGTGGCAATGTGTAGAGTTTGTTAAGAGATTTTATTATGAAGCTAAAGAACATAAAATGCCTGATGTATATGGAAATGCTAAAGATTTTTTTGACCCTAGCTTAAATCAGGGAGAATTAAATGAGCATAGGGGATTAGTTCAATATAGGAATGGTGATGATGTTAGTCCTGAAGCAGATGATTTAATTGTGTTTACAGATACAAAGTTTGGACACGTTGCAATTGTAACAGCAGTAACATCAGATTATGTAGAGGTTATACAACAGAATGTTTATGGGAAAACAAGAGAAAAGTATAGTCTTACTATTAAAGACGGAAAATACTTTGTGGGAGATAAAAGAAAGCCTGCTGGCTGGTTAAGAAAAAAATAGTCAAAAATGAATAATGTTGAGAATAAGATTGCTTTGTATAATCACTAAATGTTCACATAACACTTAGATAGATGACAACAAACTGTCATAGTATATCTTTATACTGAAATTAAACAAAGAAACACAATAAAAAAATAATTCAATTAATTATAAGGTTTATTTGAAGGGAGATTTTAGTATGAAGAAACGTAAAGTATTTGTGGGAACTTGTATTGGAATTATAGTATCAGCATTTATTGGATGCTATGCTATGATTGCACCAAGTGTATCAGCATCTGCCATAGGAAATCAAACTGTGCATGGTGATGGATTCAGCAATGGAAGACATAGAGGTGGTTTTGCCGGTTCTCAATCTGGGAATTTTGCAGGAGGACAGACCCAAGGAAACTATTCTAATGGCTCTAAGTTTACACAAGGTAGAGGTCAGATGAGAGGCAATTCTAATAGATCAAAATTTTCACAAAGTGAAGGACAAAATCAAGGAAATACTAATGGAAGTGAATCCTCAAACGGAAATTCTAATATGAATCCTCCATCAAGTCAACAAGATGGAAGCATGGGAAATTCAAATAATAATGGAATGCCATCAATACCTAATGGGATAGGTTCACATATGGCAAGTAGAGGAATGAGTACATTGCAAAAAGTAGGCCTTGCATCCTTTGTTTGGATAATAGTATCAACAACTGGGATACTTATAGTAACTAAATTTGGCAAGCTTACAATAAAAGAAGCATTTAGTAATAAAAAAAGATTCGCAATTTCAGCCACATCAGTTGCATTGATGACATTTATAATTACTTTAGCTGTTACAAATTCTGTGAAGAATTCAATAGGTCGAATGAGAAATTTGCCAAATGAAAAATCACAAAGTATGCCTCGTAACAATAATGGGGATAATAACGGAACTCAAAATAATAATAACAATAATGGAACTGAAAGCAATGACAGTAGTGATGAAGGAACACAGAACAATAATAATGGTAGCAATCAAATGAATCCAAATGATGATGGTAACAATCAAACAAATCCAAAAAGCAGTAATGATGGAAATCAAGGAAACACTGATAATGGAAGTGCTGATAGCAATAGTATTGGAGCAACGCAACAAAATGATAGTAGTAATGTAGTATCAGCTAATAATCTATAACTTAGAGTGTATAAATATATAGTTAAAAAATGAAGCGAGGCTGAGAAGCCTCGCTTTCACTACTTAAGTATTGTAACTGTGCCAGTTTTTCTTGGTGGAGCTGAAGGTTCTTCTCCAGCATTATATCCTAGAGATACAGAACCATATACAGTACTATTTTCAGGGATTTGAAGTTCTTTAAATAATTCTTGTACTTTTGGATTGTCTCTAAGTCCATTAAGTATGTTTATCCAGCAAGAGCCTAGTCCTAGTGAATGCGCTGATAAAAATATGTTTTCTATAGCCAAAGCAGAATCCGCTTCAGGAGTTATATTGCTACTGTTTGAAACTATTATTATGGTAGGAGAATTATAAAATGGATCAAAATCAGCTGGTTTTGTTAAGGCTTCACTTACCACAGTTTTGATTTTCTTTAGCATATCCTTATTTTGTACTACTGTAAAATGCCAGCCTTGATTGTTCATACCACTAGGTGCATATTGAGCACATTCAAGGATATTATTTAATTCTTCATCTGAAACTTGAGTTTCTTTATATTTTCTTATACTTCTTCTTGTTAATATACTGTTTATAACTTCATTCATTTATAACACCTCACTAAAATTATACTAAGTATATTATAAACCTTGTGACCAAATTATATAAGTAAATTATTATATGTTGAAGATTTATATTAGTCTCATTTGCATTGCGATATATTACGTAATTGAAGTGCTTTGTGCAATATTGTATAATGAAGTTTATATAGTGTTATCAAATCAAAATAGAATATGTGCTTAACACTGGGAGATGATATTTTTATGGAAAAGCGATATATCACTTTAAGAGATGGAAAAAGAATTTATGCGGAAATTTATAGAGGAGGACATCAACTTAATCTTCTAATGCTTCATGGTGGGCCAGGAGAAGGTTGTGGTGATTTTAGGTACCAAGCAATAAAATTATCTGAACATTTTAATGTATTTATTTTTGATCAAAGGGGTGTTTTACGTTCTGACAAAATTGGGGAGGATGAAAGTTTTGGATTAGAATTTCTTGTTGATGATTGTGAAAACCTCAAACAAATATTAGGTGTCAGCAGTTGGTCAATATTGGGACATTCTTTTGGAGGTGAGATCGCTCTCTTGTATTCATTAAAATATCCGTCATCAGTAGATAAAGTAATATTTGAATGTCCAACTTTCTATTATCCAATGTCTATACGGTCTATATACATTAAATGTATAAATATTGCTCAACAAGCAGGTATGATTCAATTCGCAAAAGAAATAAAAGAATTTATAGATAATACTACTGATATTGAAGTGCTAACAGAGCATATGCGAGAAGTAGTAATTGCTACTATGAAATTTGATCGTAAAATTGAAGTTTTGCAAGAAATTGAAGAAACAAATAGTATTATAGATGCTACATATGATCAATGGCAAAATGGTAAAATTCATTTTGATAGACTACAAAAAGAGGGTAAAATCAATGAAAATATGATACCATTGATAGAGAAAATAGAATGTCCATCACTTTTAATATTGGGAAAATATGATTCAGTATGTTTTGATGAGCAAAGAGAGTTTTATTTGAAAAATTCAATTAATGGAAATATAGTAATGTTTGATAATAGTGACCATAGACCGCATAATGAGGAACCTACTAAATTTACAGAAATAGTAGTTGACTTTGTAAATAATTAGTCAATCTAATTGTAAAGATATGATATAATATTAGAATGAAAACAAATTTAACTAAAATGAAAATAGCCAAGCTTATTTTGAAATATTTGTAGATTATATAAAAGGAAAGACATGGTGAAACAAAAATGAGAAAATATGATAAATTGGTAAGAGATAAAATTCCAGAGATAATAAGATCAGGTGGAGAAGAGTATGTGGTTGAGTTTGTAAGTAACCAAAGAAAAGGAGAACTTCTAGAAGCAAAGTTACAAGAAGAAGTTGGAGAGTTTTTAGAAGATAAGAATTTAGAAGAATTAGCCGACATAATGGAAGTAATATTTGGTCTAGCAAAGCATTTAGGTTATAGTGAAGAAGCTTTAATGAATAAGAGAAATGCTAAGAGAGAAGAACGTGGTGGATTTGATAACGGAGTAGTTCTTAAGGAAGTTAGATAGATACTCATTTTAGTTAAATTTAGAGATAAGAAAAACAATTTATTTTACAATATAAAATAATGTATAGATTGGAAATAGCATTGATGATTAAATCAATGCTATTTTTTAACATATGTGATAATAAATAAACTAAGAAGTCATTTATTCACAAACCCAAGATATTGTATAGTGAGCATTGCTAGGGATATTGTTAACCACAGGGGATAACTTTTTGAATTCACCTTTAAGGTCTTTTTCAATTACTGATAAATGAAAATGGCAAAGTCCGATTCCCATATCAATTCTTTGAATATCATAGTTAAATCGGTCACTGTATCCTTCAGCTTTAAGTTCATAAAAATGATAGATGTTTCCTTGTTTTACTACTCTCCAAGGTTGTTTGTTTGAAGCAGATGGAGCAAGTCTTAACATCTCTAATGCAAAAGTATAATCTTTAGAATCTGCTTCTGCTAATGGAGTAGAAAAATCTTCAGTGAAAAATAATTCGTTCCAATCCTTTCTTTGTTTTGATTTTGCAGCAAATCTCATAAAAGAATCTAATAATCGTCTTTTATCAGTAGCATGACCAACAGGAGAAACTATAGGAAATATTTCATTTTCAGTGGTTTCCATAGCTTTAGAAAATTCACCCTTATTAAATGTACCTCCAAGCCAACAAGTTCCAAGACCTAATGAAGTCACATATAACACAAGTTTTTCAAATTCATATCCAAGCTGCTCAAGGTCTAAATCTCCTTTTTCAACAGCAACTCCAAGATAACTTTTTGCACCTTTTATGATTCCGTAGGTTCCAAGTTTTACATCATCTGTTGCTAAATCTGATTCTAACAACTTAACTCTGGTCTTAGCAGAAAATGGACCAGACAGTTGATTTATATATTTATTAATTTTATCCTTAATATCCTGTGAGATAGGTTCATTAGTGTAGGTTCTTATAGAAGTACGATTTTTGACTATTTGCTCTAAAGGTGTATTGAAAATTACACTCATTTTAAAGACTCCTTTCAATTATTATTGTATTCAATATATAATATCTTAACCAGTACTGCTTAAGTATACAAGTAGTAACTTTTTTGTGCCTTAGATAGGATATATTAATTATAAGTATAATAGCAATAGAATTAATTAAGATGTTATAGTATAGTTAAGTTAAGGTAAAATTGAAATAGTATTCATAGAAGAGCAGTAAGGTTTGATTTCTGATAAATTATTATTAATAGAAGGGTAGAGGGGAAAATGAATAATATTATAAAAGTAGAGAGTGAGAATTTAGAGACATTAATTAAACTAAGTTTAGAATTGTGGCCTCATCATATTTATGAAGAAATAGAAGAGGAGTACAAAGCTTTAAATAGTGCGAATAATGCATTTTTTCTCTTTAAAGAAGATAATATGTATATTGGTTTTATACATGTTTCATTGAGACATGATTATGTTGAAGGTTCGAACTCAAGTCCAGTGGGGTATGTAGAAGGCATATATGTAAAAGAAGAGTATAGAGGTAAAGGAATAGCTAAATCCTTAGTTAAAAGTGGAGAAGAATGGGCAGCAACTAAAGGCTGTACAGAAATGGCTTCAGATATAGAAGCTCAAAATCATGTGAGCTATGATTTTCATAAGAGTATTGGTTTTAAAGAAGTTAATAGAATTATCTGCTTTATTAAGGATATAGAGAAATAGTTAAAAAACTGTAGGTAGATTTAGAATACACAAATCTACCTACAGTTTTTATTAGTATATTTTAATAATATACAGCCTTCATTATGAAAAATTCAGGTTTATATAGAAATACTTATTTTAAAATGTCTTCCACAATTTGTTCTGGAGTTAAGTGATATTTCTTATATAGCTGGTCTAAAGGAACAGCATCAGTAAATTCTTTCTGAGCTCCATAATTGAATACCTTCATGCTTGTAGGACCGAAGAAACTAGCAATTTTTTCACCAAAACCGCCATTTACAACACCATCTTCAAGTGTTACTACAGTATCATGGTTTTCAAGTAATGAAGTAAGAAGTTCTTCATCACTACCAGTGATAAATCTTGGATTAATTAAAGTTGGAGTTATACCTTTCTTCTTAAGTTGCTCTGCAACTTCTTCACCTAAGCTAAAGAAGTTACCAACTCCTATAATAGCCACCTTACTACCTTCAGTAACTTTTTCAAACTTATTTAATTCATATTTTAGAGAAAGTTTGCTTTTAAGCTCTTTGATTGAGGAAGCTGATATTCTAAGAGCAACAGGAAAGTCAGTTTGTTCAAGTGCCCAGTCGATCATTGCAGTTACTTCTTCTTTATTTGCAGGAGCTAGGTATACTAAGTTAGGGATATTGCTCATCATTGGTATATCAAACATTCCAAGGTGAGTAACGTCAGCACCAGAAATACCTGCATTTTCAACCATAATCACAGCAGGATTACTGTTTATACATAAATCCTGGGATATTTGATCGTAGGCTCTTTGGATAAAGGTACTTGGGAAGAAAGCGATAGGCTTCATTCCTTGAGAAGCTAACCCAGAAGAGAAGGCAATAGCATGTTCTTCTGCAATTCCTACATCAAAATACTTTTCAGGGTGATTTTCTCTAAATTGAACTAAGTCAAGAGCACCTGGAACAGCTGCATTTATTACAACAATTCTATTGTCCTCATGGATTTTATCTGTAATATGATTTATAACAACTCTCTTGTAGGTTTCTGTAGAGTTTTGACCAAGAGGATTTCCTGTTTCTATATCAAATGGAGGTGTCCAGTGAAATCTTTCTCTATAGTTTTCTGCATAAGAATATCCCTTACCTTTTTGTGTATGTACATGTACAACTATTGGTTCTTGAATATCCTTAATTTTTTGCAATTCTTCTATTAGGACATTAACATTGTTTCCTTCTTCAATATACACATATTTGAAGCCTAAAGCTTTGAATAAGTTAGTTTCAGCAGTTCCTTTAGTTTTTCTTAAAAGAGCAAGGTTGCCATAGATTCCTCCATGGTTTTCTGCTATAGACATTTCATTATCATTAACAATAGTGATAAAGTTAGATTTGAATTCAGCCACATTATCTAATCCTTCAAAAGCTTCACCACCACTTAGAGAACCATCACCTATAATTGCAACTATGTTTTCTTTTGTTCCTTTAATATCTCTCGCCTTTGCAAGACCAGAAGCTAAGCTTACAGAAGTTGAAGTATGACCAACAGTAAAGAAGTCATGTTCACTTTCACGATGAGAAGTGAAGCCTGTTACTGTTTTATATTTATCTTCAAATTGAAAAGCTTCTTTTCTTCCAGTTAAAATTTTATGAGCATAGGCCTGGTGGCTTACATCCCATACAAATTTATCAGAAGGAGAGTTAAAAACATAGTGTAAAGCTACAGTTAACTCAATAATTCCTAAATTCGGACCAAGGTGTCCTCCTACTTTACTAACTTTAGTTAATATACAATTTCTTATTTCTGCACATAAAGAGTTTAATTCTTCAGAATCAAGCTTCTTAATATCAGCTACGGTAGATATTTTATCTAATATGTTTGCCATGATGTACCTTCTTTCTTAATATTAGGCATCTTAAAATAAATAACAAGTCTAAATGTTCAACAGATAAACTTACTTACTTTTTACAAGATGTCTTAATTCATAATATAATATCTTAACCCATACGGTTTAAGGATACAAGTACTAACTTTTTTGTGCCTTAGAATAAAAGGTATATTACTAGATTTAAAGAAGCACAATTATAAATACTTCTTTAGTCTTATTTATTGTTTATTACGAGATAAAATTATTATTGTAATTATAATACATGCAGTTCCTAACCATTGTGTAAATTCAAGTTGTTCATGTAGCCATATCACTGATAATAAAGCTGCTGATAAAGGTTCAGCTGAGGATAATACACTTGCTTCTGTTGGTTTTATATATTTTAAACTTTCAAGAAATAAAGTAAAAGCAATCAGTGTTCCAAATAAAACCACAAATATAACAGCAAACATTGAATTAACAGACCATATACCAGTGAAATTCCAAGGTTGTTTGATAAAGCTGAAAGCAAATCCTCCTAGTAGCATGCCCCATCCAACTATTAGTATAGAACCCCATTTTTTAAGGAGTAAACGAGGCTGCAAGGTGTAAAATGCTGCTGCAAAGGCTGAAATTATTCCCCAAAACAATGCTAACTTAGAAATAGACATAGTATGAATATTACCTTTTGTAATAATAAAAAATGTTCCCAACATAGCCAATCCAATTGCAATAATCTCTTGTAAATTGGGAAGTTTTTTATTGCGAATGGCTAGATAGCAAGTAATTATTATAGGTGATGAATATTGAAGTATGGTTGCAGTTGCTGCATTTCCATATTTAATAGCAGCAAAATATGTATATTGCACGCCTAACATACCTACAATACTAAAAAGTATAAGAGTTAAACTATCTTGTTTTGATGTCCAGATTTCATATATATTTTGTTTACATTTTATAAAAGCATATAATAATAATAATATACCCGAAACTAATAACCGAACTACAACAAGCCATTCTGGGCTAAATCCTTTTTGGTTAAACAAGTATTGAGCAACAGTACCTGATATACCCCACAACATAGCACTTGTAATTACCAGTATTATTCCTTTTATTCTTGATTGAAATTTCATTATATAGATCTCTCCCTTCTATTTGAAGTTGCTATTTATTTTTAGTTGTTTAAGTATAAATATATTGATTTATGTAAATGAATCTGTAATAATTTTATTATTGTTTTAGAGTGTTAACAATTAATATATTATCTGAAATTAAAACTATATTAGCGAGATGATAAAAATGCAAGCAACAAAAATAGAAGTAAATGATAATTTGATGGAGATAGTAAAACATGGTTCCTATGATTTTCCTATGGCGGTTTATACTGATAAATTTGATTTGTTTGAAGAAGGATATATCAGATGGCATTGGCATAAGGAATTACAATTTTCATATTCACTTCATGATAAAGTAGTTGTTTTTATTGAAGATGAAAAAATAATTCTATCTCCAGGTGATGGAATTTTCATTAATTCAAATATACTTCATCAAATTAAGCCATATAACAATAATAATTGCATGATGTTTTCAATTGATTTTGATGCAACTTTAATTGGAGGCACTGAAGATTCACTCATCGGAAAGAAATATGTAACACCAATACTTGAAAATAGTAACTTGAAATTTATTTCATTAAAAGCTAGTGTTCAGTGGCAGAAAGAAATACTAGATAATTTGAAAAAAGTCTTTGAATTATCCAATGAGAAATCATATGGATATGAATTAGAAATGAGGAATCATTTAAATATTGTTTGGTTAAATATGCTTAAGGAAATGAAAGAAGAAATAAAAGATTTGGAGCCTTTAAAGTCATATGATGATGAACGTGTAAAAGCATCTATACAATATATACAGCAACACTATATAGGTAATATTCAGTTAGATAATATAGCAATGGCAGCAAATATCAGCAAAAGTGAATGTTGCAGAAGTTTTAAAAGAATTTTGAAAATCACACCTTTTGAATACTTGATGGAATATAGAGTTTCAAAAGCAGCAGAATTACTTCTAAGAAGCAATAAAACTATTTCGAATATTGCTCTTGATGTAGGCTTCAATGGGATAAGTTACTTTGGAAAGGTATTTAAAAAATATATGAATTGTAGTCCTTCAGAATACAGAAATAAAAAACTATAAATTAAAAAGGTTGAAGTCCAAAAAAATCTTCTTAAAATAGGAGTGAGTATTGAGCAAATATCTGAAAGCACAGGATTAACAATAGCTGAAATAAAAAGATTGTAGATAGATTTAAAAATACAAATCTATCTACAATTCACATCAAAATATTTTTACAGGGGAAATAATCATGTAAAAGCTATAAATCATTGATTTTACTATAAATATTTATATATTTTTATATAAAAATATGTGCTGCTTATTTTTCAAGTAATTTGGTTATTTCGTCCTTTAAGCTTAATCCAGTTTCTTTTTCAAATTGTTTATGAGATTCAACTGCCAATCTTTGTGTGTTATCAACGTACAGTTTAAAATCTTTGTTTAAGAGTGATAGATACTTACAAAATTCCCTATGAACTTCACCAAAGGTGCCTGTCATGTTTTTTATCATTGGAGCAGTAACTTTTTTAAAGGAATCTCTTTCAGTGCAATCATTAAAAATTTTTTTCCAATATTCCACAGCTGATTTAATATTAGCTTTTACATATTCTTCGTTCCAGTTAATAATATTATAAGTATTTTCTGTTCTTTCAGTTCGTAGCTTCTTAAGTGATTCTGTATATTCACCATCATCAATAGAATTATACTTACTCATAAGTGCCTTGCCTTCCTCAGTTTCGCTTATATCATCAAAATCATCTAAAGCTTCTATGAGTTTGATCCAAATTTCTTTTTTATCCTCATCATCAATGGTGATGTTTAAGAAGGGCTCATAGTTTAAGATAAAGGCTTCACCATACTTCCCAGGGAATACTCTTCTAAGCTTATTTGATATAAATTCTTTTTTTTCTTCCATAGATAACTCTAAAGATTCTCTTAACTTTTTTATATTATCACCAGAACCATAATAGTCTTTAGAGTTCTTTTCTAAGAGATTTGAGATTATAAGTCGGGTAGTTTTCAAATTTTCAATATCATTATCAATTCTTTTAAGAGATTCTTCCATAATTTTATGCATACTCTTATTGCCTTCAATTACTTTCTTAATTTCTGCAATGGGAATATCCAACATTCTTAAAGCTCCAATTAGGTTAAGCTTTACTATATCTGCTTCTGAATATTCTCTATAATTATTTTCACAATTTTTTGAAGGAATAATAAGTCCTTCTGTTTCATAGTATTTAATAGCTTTCTTGGTCAATCCAGTTCTTTCTGATGCAACTTTTATATTCATAATGGTTACCTCCAATCAAATGAAAAAGCATTTCTTTAATTATATACTAAGGGTGTCTGTAGGGGACAAGTCAATAGATTATTGAAAATGGTATATTCTCAGATAATAAATTAAAAACCCAACCTATGCTTATATCAAAAGCGCAGGTTGGGCTGAATTCTTACTTAATTAGAAGATTTCTCTTGGTTTTTCTTAAGAAGCTTCTCTAATTTATTTTTCTTTTTTAGCTCTTCAGGGTTAACACCTAATAAATCTAAGATAAACATTAGTAGTGGTACTCCTAATAGTAAGCCCCAAACACCCATAAAATGTTCAGAAACTATAAGGGTAATAAATACTACAAACACAGGTAAATCAGTTTTATCTGCCATTAATCTTGGGTTCAATACATAACTTTCAAGCGCATGTAATGCTGCTATTAAAATTAGTACATAAAGTATAGTTTTAAATCCACCTACAGTATAAGCTATGATACATAATGGAATTAATGAAATAATAGTTCCAGCTACAGGAATTAAACTGAAGAAGAACACCATTACACCTAAACCAAGAACCTGCGGGAAATCCAACAGAAGTAATCCGAAAGTAGATAAAATACTATTAACGAAAGCAATTATTACTTGAGATTGAATTACCTTTCCAAAAGAATTTAAGAAGCTAATTCCAAAATCCTTTGTATATTTATATACAAAATGAATACTACTGTTTTCAAAACCTCTTAAAAAATTCTTGATTTGGTCTATTTCTAGAACAAAGAAAAGACTCAACATTAAGGAAATAAATAAGTTGAAGCCGAAAGCACCTAAGTTACCAGCATATTTTATGAATTGTCCCACATTCATCATATTGCTTAATCCAGCAGTGTTAAAAATAGAAGTTAAATCAATCTTCCCGAAATAAGGTATTATATAAGTATTCATAAATTTATCACTTATAAAGTCAAAATCGAATTTAGACAGTTCAGTAACAATTGCTGCTAATTGATTAAAAATAAGCGGTATATATCTATAAATTACAAATACTATGGCAAAAACCAACAGTAGAAATAAGAATAGGGTTACTAATCCTGGCTTTACCTTTATATATCTACTTAAAAGTTTTACAATTTTTTTCTGTAAGCTATATAGTGCATATGTAAATAAAAACGTAAGTAAAAATAAATTAAGCATAGATTTTAAGAAATAAAGGAAACATCCTAGGATTATTAATACTATAAGTTTTTTTACTATGTCTTTTTGGAATAATTCTTTGATAAAATTCATGAAAAAATTTACCCCCCTTTTTTATTAATATAATAGCATATAAATCTTAAATTTTTCATAAATAAATATTATTTATTTATAAAATTTTAGTAAATCAAAAAAATCCTAGTAAATTATGTGAAAAGTGTTGAGAAAAATAAAACATAAGGGCATAATATTAATAAATAGTTAAGAATTAGAAAACTAATTTAAAACCCAAAATATAAATAGTTTTAAAATTCACTAAGTATATAAATAATGTAAGGTGGAAGATAGAATGGGGAAGATAGCACATTTTTTAGGATTGGATACAGCCAAAATACAATATTTAAAAAGAGAATACGGTGCTGAGTTTGAGAAAAAAAGAGATATAAAGCACGCAAGACAAATTTTTGATATGCGTGAAAAAGGTGAGTATGTAATTGATGATATTACAGCTGGTGATTTAGATATAGACTCTTTGTATGCTAAGCTCGATAGAACATATAGTAGTGCTGGGGAATGCAGCTTGTATAGTATGTTAAGAACCCCAATAATGGATGAGGAGAAGTTAAAGAAAAGAGAAAAGCTTATAGATTTCTTTAATGAGAATCCTAATACTAGAGCAGAGATTCAGTACAGCTATTATAATCTAGGCAGAGATAGAAAAAACACATTTTTAGATATGATGAATAGTGACATAAAACCGAGTATAGCAAAGTATTATATTTATACTTTATTAGGGAAAGTAATACCTATAATTTTAATTGCATTAGCATTTATTCTAAACGAACCTAAGATGATGATTGGACTAATGTTTGCAAGTTTTCTTAATATGTATGTAAATCAAAAGGAGAAGGCCAATGTTAGATCAGTTGGTATTATACATCTAAGAGGAGTGTTGACTTGTGCTAAAGAGCTGTCACATATAAAGAATCCTGAGCTTAAGGAATATGTTGATAAGATAAAAGCTTATATGAAGGACTTAAAAGGCATAGATAGAAGTACTATGGGAATGAGTATTATTACTATGTGGGGAGGACTGTTAGAAGTAGTTTCAGTTATATTCCTTATAGAAGAAAGTTCATTCTATAAATTATCAAATCTTTTAAAAGAAAATAAGGCTAAAATAATAGAGCTGTATTATATAATTGGTGAGATGGAAGCGTTAATAGCAGTAGCTAATTATAAGACTGAATTTAAGGATATATGTACAGTGCCTAAGTTTAAAGATGAGCTTTCTCTTAAAATTGATGAAGGGGCACATCCATTAATAAAAAATGCTGTGGCTAATACATTGCACATGAAGAAGAATGGTATGATTCTTACAGGAACTAATATGTCAGGAAAATCTACATTCTTAAGAATGCTTGGTATTAACATACTTCTAGCAGAAACATTTTATTTTGTTTTGGCTAAAAAGTATGAAGCAAGCTTCTTTAACATAGTTTCATCTATTAGCCCAAGTGATGATTTAGAAAAGGGTAAAAGTTTCTATATGGTAGAGGCAGAATCTTTGCTAAGAATAATAAATGCAATGAAGAAGGATGTCCCAGTATTTTGTGCAATAGACGAAATTTTTAGAGGAACAAATCCTATAGAAAGAATAGCAGCTTCAGCAGAAATCTTATCTTATATAAACAATGGTAAATCTATTTCAATCGTTACAACGCATGACAGAGAATTGGTTGATATACTAAAAGATAAATATGAATTCCATTACTTTAGTGAAAAAGTTGATAAGGAAGGCTTGAAGTTCGATTATAAATTAAAGGATGGTGTGTCTAAAACAAGAAATGCCATAAGGTTATTAGAGCATATTGGATATCCAAAGGACATAATTGAAAATTCCTTTAAGAGAGCTGAAAAAATAGAAGGATTTATATAAATAAAAAACGAGATTGCGTTTGCAATCTCATTTTTTTATATTAGCCTATAATATTATCTTGTCTGCTTGGGAATGTGCCTATTTCTTTAATTGCAAATCCAAGGTATATAAGTCCAAGTATATAATAAATTAATATGAAACCTGGAATGCTAAGTCCAATTAAATATAGAAGAGTATTTACTAGATATGGAACAGTAATAGCATATAAACCAAGTTTTACACATTCACCATAAGTAAGCTTTATATCCATAATTGCACTTAAAGCTAGCCCACCCAATCCTAATATTATCACAGCGCCAATTAATTTACGTACAAAAGAGTATAAAGGGGCGAATATTATTATTAAAGCAAAACCTATAGTTTTACACAATTTAATAAAATGTGTAATTGTATCAGCACTTAATGTCATATTTTGTATTTGGCTCATTCTAATAGTTTCAGCTTTATAGTCATTTTCTTTATAGATTATTTCATCTTCGGTAACAAGAAGTCCTTTAGGGTAGTTACCTAGTTGAGAGGTATCTGCTTTTCCTGAAGTATCTATAATGAAAATGAAATCATTATCTATATACTTTATTGGCTGTTCAGCTTTAACAGATAGTTTCCCTTTTGTTATTTCCATAGTAGGAAAGTTCTTATTTATAGAACTTTCAAGAGAATTAAGTTGAGAATTAGCTACAATTAGTGTTTTTACATTTGCGATAGAAGTAAAAATGAGGCATAACAGGAATATATATAATACAGCCTTTCCTGTAGATTGAGCTAAAAACACTTTGTAGGCTTTAAAATTATAAGTACTATTTTTTAGCTTTTGAAAAAAGCCCATATTGGTGTCTAAGTTAGTATCTAAATTATTATCCAAAAAAAAACCTCCATTATTCTATATTAGTATATAATTCAATTATAATATATATATTAGTAAGCTTGCAATTAAATAACTAATTATACCTAGAGAGGAATTAATTTAGAAAAAAGTAAAAGGGGGAATATTCTTTGTCAAAGATTATGATTGTAGAAGATAACGAAAACATTAAAGAGGAATTAATGGATTTTTTAAGTCGATATGGCTATGAAGTTTGTGGACCTAATAAATTCGATAACATAGTTTCTGAAATTTTAGAGGCAAATCCAGACCTTATCCTTTTAGATATAAATCTACCTTATTACGATGGTTATTATATTTGTAAAGAAATAAGAAAAAAGAAAGAGGTTCCTATAATTATTGTTAGCAGCAGAGACAGTGAGATGGATGAGCTTATGAGCATGAATCTAGGAGCAGATGATTTTATCACAAAACCTTATAATACTCAGATACTGCTGGCAAGGATAGTTTCAGTATTAAGAAGAACATATGGAAATTCAGGAGCGCAAGAAATAATTGAGCATAAAGGGTTATCTTTAAATGTTGCAAGGGGTACTGCAAGTTATGAGAATAATACCATAGACTTAAGTAAAAATGAGCTTAAAATATTACTATGCTTAATGAAGAATAAAGGAAATATAGTATCAAGAGAAGATTTAATGGACTTCTTATGGAACTCTGATTTATACATTGATGATAACACCTTATCAGTAAATATAACGAGAATAAGAAAAAAACTGCAGGAAATAGGTTTTGATAATGCTATAGAAACCAAGAGAGGCTTAGGGTATATAATGCTATGAAAATAAAAGATTACATATATTCCAAGCTGCCATTTTTAATTATGAACTTGATTATATACGCATTCGTCCTAATATTAATGGTTATAGCAGATGTTCCGTTAGTAGTATTGACTTCAATGTTCATCATATGGTTTTCACCGATGACTATATACTTTATAATAGAGTGCTTTCAAAGAAAGAGATTTTATGATGAGATTTTTGGTGTATTAGATAACCTGGATAAAAAATACTTAATTGCAGAAGTTATAAAAAAACCAAGTTTTTTTGAGGGGAGGATTATCTATGACATTTTGCAACAAAGTAATAGAGAGATGCATGAACATGTTAATTCCTATAAAATTCTTCAAAATGAATATAGAGAATATATAGAAGCATGGGTACATGAAATAAAAACACCCATAGCGTCCTCAAAGATTACATTAGAGAATAGTGATAGTCTAGTTAAGAATAAGTTACAAAATGATTTGCGTAAGGTGGAAGGATTTATAAATCAAGCCTTATATTATTCCAGAAGTACAGATGTAAGTAATGATTATTTAGTGAAAGAATTTGAAGTAGTTAATGTAATAAGAAATGTAATCCGAAATAATAGAAGGGATTTTATTGAACAAAAAATATCAGTAGATATTGAAGGTATTGCTGGCAATATAGTTACAGATATGAAGTGGACGGAATTTATTGTGAATCAAATAGTAATAAATTCAATTAAATATAGCAGGAAACAAGATGCAAGTATAAAGTTTTATACAAAAGAAGGAGAAAATAATTTAGTATTATTTATTGAGGATAATGGAATAGGAATATGTACAAGAGATATAGGAAGAGTTTTTGATAAAGGATTTACAGGTGAAAATGGAAGAGTATATGGTAAATCTACAGGTATAGGGTTATATCTATGCAAAAAACTCTGTTCAAAGCTTGGGTTTGGAATTGATATAGATTCCACAGAGGGGGAAGGTACCTGTGTTAAAATAATATTTCCTGTTAGTAATCTTACAAGGATTAAAAACTAAGGCATAAGAAAATAGAATATCAGATAAACTTATTTACTTTCAGATGCTTAATCTTACGATTTTGTAAGGAAGTTGAAAGTCAAATCGATATGTGAAAGCTAACAATAGTCTTAAAATATACTTGTAAGATGATTAAGGCGTTTGAAAACAAATAACAAGTTCCAATATGTGTTATGTAGGATGCCTAACTAGGAGGAATAAACATGGAAAATATATTAAAAGTAGAAAATATAGAAAAGTATTATGGAAATAAAGAAAATGTGACTAAGGCAATTGATAATATTAGCTTTGGAGTAGACAAAGGAGAATTTGTTGGTATAATGGGACCTTCAGGTAGTGGTAAAACTACACTACTAAATTGCATATCAACTATAGATAATGTAACCACAGGATCTATTAAGATAGATGGAGAAGATATTACAAGGTTGAAGGGAAGAAAGCTTGAAGCTTTTAGAAGAGATAAGTTAGGTTTTATCTTTCAAGATTTTAACCTTTTAGATACATTAACAGCCTATGAAAATATATCCTTGGCCTTAACTATTGCAGGGAAGAAGGGTAAAGAAGTAGATAGAATAATAAAGGAAACAGCTGAAAGTTTGGATATTAGAGGAGTATTAAATAAATACCCTTATCAAATGTCTGGTGGTCAAAAGCAAAGAGTTGCTGCTGTAAGAGCTATAGTAAATAATCCAAAACTTATTTTAGCAGATGAACCTACAGGTGCTTTAGATTCAAAATCAGCAAGATTACTTCTAAACTCGATAGAAAAGTTAAACCAAGAATTAGAAGCAACTATTTTAATGGTTACACATGATGCTTTTACCGCAAGTTATGCTCATAGAATTTTATTTATAAAAGATGGAAAGATATTTAACGAACTTGTAAGAGGGAACAGTTCAAGAAAGGAATTCTTTAATAGCATCATAGATGTAGTTACTCTTCTTGGAGGTGACTCTAAAGATGTATTCTAATATGGCATTAAAAAATGTAAGAAGAAGTTTTAAAGATTATACAATATACTTTTTAACACTAACCTTTGCAGTTTGCATATTTTATAGTTTTAACTCTATTCAAGCTCAACAAGCAATGTTTGATATGAATAAAGCTCAAAGCCAGTATGTAAAGATAATGGGAACTTTAATTTCAAATATATCAGTTTTTATATCAGTCATTTTAGGGGCACTTATAATTTACGCTACTAACTTTTTGATAAATAGAAGAAAAAAAGAGTTTGGGATTTATATGTCTCTAGGAATGTCCAAAAGAAAAATGTCTATGATTTTATTTTTTGAGACATTAATTATTGGATTAATATCTTTAGCTTTTGGACTTTTTGTAGGAATATTTTTGTCACAAGGTTTATCAATATTAACAGCTAAGCTTTTTGTAGTATCAATGTCAAAATATAAATTTATCGTTTCTACTGAAGCAATTATAAAAACGTTATGTTACTTTGGAGTAATGTATTTATTAGTAATGATTTTTAATGTGCTAATTGTATCAAGATATAAACTTATTGATTTACTTTCAGCAAGTAAAAAAAGTGAAAAAGTTAAGATTAAAAATGTTTATGTATCATTGTTTATCTTCATTTTATCTATGATAGTTCTAGGTGTGGCTTATTACTTAATATGTAAGGTGGGTATGGACTTTGAAGATAGAAGATTTATGGAATCAATAATCTTAGGTATAGTTGGAACTGCACTATTTTTCTATGGTATAGCATCAACACTACTATTTATAATACAAAGAAATAAAAACATATATCTAAACAAATTAAATGTATTTAATACAAGACAAATTACAAGTAAGTTTAATACAAACTTTATATCAATGACAATAATATGTTTAATGCTATTTTTAACTATATGTATCTTATCTACTGGATTTAGTATTAAGACAGGTTTAGAGAATTCATTAAAAACTTATACTCCTTTTGATGCATCAGTTCAATTAAGCATGAAAAATAAAGCTAATATTCATATTGAAGAGGCAATGAAGAGATTAAACTATAAGTTAGGAGAAAAAGAAGACTATTGTATATTGAATGATTATAAATTAAATGTAAGTACAACTAAATTGTTAGCACCATACTGTAGTAAAGAGGTAAAAATGTTAGTTGAAGCTGATATGTATAGTGAAACTGATGCTATGAGTTTGTCAGATTTCAATGCAGTAAGAAGACTTGCAGGAAAAGAGGCAGTTAAGCTTAATGATGATGAAGTTTTAGTTGCTTCAAATTATGATTATGTTAGCTCAGCTGTTCAACAATTCCTTAATAAAGAAAGTTCTATAACAATAAACAACAGTGCATATAAAATTAAGGAAAAAAATCCTATAAAAGAATCCGTTTCTACAAGTGGTTCTAGCAATACAATGTTTTCTTTAATAGTTCCAGATAAGCTTGCAAAAAGTTCAAAACTTGATGCTCAAGTTATTAACTTTAACTTTACAGATAAATCAAAAAAACAACAGCTTGAGAAAATTATAACTGATATGAAATATAATGATTTATTCAAAAAGACAAACTTTTATATTTCAGGTTCAACTAGAGAAATGATATATGAGTCAAGCAGAGGATTATCAACAATTGTATTGTTTATTGCAATGTATATAGGTGTGGTTTTCTTGTTAGCAAGTGTAGCAATATTAGCTTTACAACAATTATCTCAATGTAATGAATCTATAGATAGATATAATTCTCTAAGAAAAATTGGAGCATCAAAGAGTATGATAAAGAAGAGCATATTAACACAGGTTTTAACCTTCTTTATGCTACCATTATTATTAGCAATTGTCCACTCTATAGTGGGAATAGGTGTAGTAAGTAAATACATTAAAACTATAGGTGATTTAAATATACTAGGACCATCTTTAATAACAGGATTAATTATGCTTGTAGTGTATGGTGGATACTTCTATGCAACCTATATTGGATACAAAAATATAATAACTTCTGATTATAATTAAAGTTTTAAATAGGAAAAATGTAATATTATGAATTAATTATGGTAAAGGAACCTTAGTTATGATATAATATCAGAAATGATAAACCATGCATTCATGTGCGTGGTTTATTTTTTAGTATATATTTTCTAAATAATATACTACATAATTTTAAATATTATAAGGTTAAGAAAAGGGGGCGTGTTTATGGAACATATTAAAAAATGTCTTAATCCTTATAGGGGCCTATCGAAGGAGATATATGTATTATTCTTCAGCAGAATTATTAACTGTATTGGAGGTTTTGTACATCCTCTAATGTCATTAATTTTGACAAATAAAGTAGGACTTTCAGCTTCAGAAGCGGGAACATTTGTTACTATCTTAGCTATTTGTCAGGTACCTTGTACACTAATAGGTGGAAAGATGGCAGATTCTTTTGGAAGGAAGAAGATAATAGTTAGTTTTCAAATACTAGGAGCAGTTGTACTTATGATTTGTGGGTTTTTCCCAGTATCAACTTTAACTGCTGTATTTTTAATAATTTCATCTTGTTTCTATTCCTTGTCAGGACCAGCTTTTGATGCATTAAATGCAGATATAACAACAGCTAAAAATAGACAAGCTGCTTATTCTCTATTATATATGGGAGTTAATGTAGGCTTTTCTATAGGACCTATCATTGGAGGACTATTATATGCAAATTATTTATCACTAGTATTTATAGGTGATGCTATAACTACTTTAATAGCTTTATTCCTAATAGTTATATTTATAAAGGAAAGCAAGGGAAGAAATGTAGAAGAGCAAAAGAAAGAAAATGAATTAGAAGCAGAGGTAGAGGGATCTACTCTTAAGGTTTTATTAGAAAGACCTACTATTTTAATTTTTGCTTTTATAATCTTATTGTATCAATTTTCTTATTCTCAATGGGGATTTGCTTTACCTATACATTTATCTAATATTTTTGGCTCTAAAGATGGAGCTAAATTGTTTGGGTTCTTGGGAGCTTGTAATGGAGTAGTAGTTATATTATTTACTCCAGTATTGGTAGCAGCCACAAAAAAATTATCTAGAGTTAAGGTTATGGCTTTAGGAGGATTCTTATATACAATTGCTTTTGCAATGTTTGGTATGACAAAAATGATACCAGTATTCTTTATAGGAGTTATCATCATGACTATAGGAGAGGTACTGATTTCAATAAATGAAGGAGTATTTATAGCAGATAACACTCCAGCATCACATAGAGGAAGAATAAGTTCAATACTTCCACTGATTATGGGGGCTGGTTATGCATTGGGGCCAAGTATTACAGGAAGAGTTATAGATCACTTTGGAATGTACTCAGCTTGGATGGTAACATCTTTGGTGGTTACAGTGGGAGCTGTAGCTATGTTTAATCTTAATAGAATTAAAAGAAAATAGCTGATTATATAAGTTGCAAGTTGTACAAGCTTGCAACTTATTTCACTTAAATAGAAGATGCTACTTTATTAAATTTTAACAGGAACGTTTTTAAGAAATGAATTTATGGGAGTGATAAGGTTGAAGATTAGTATTGAATTGGGAAAAACAACTGATATTGATGAATTAGAGCAGCTTTATGATGAGCTAAATGATTATTTATCAGCAGGAGTAAATTATCCTGGGTGGAAAAAAGGCATATATCCTGTTAGACAAAATGCAGTTAGTGGTATAGAAAATGGCAATCTCTATGTAGCAAGGTATAATGAACAAATAATTGGATCAATTATTTTAAGTCAAGTACCAGAACCAGCATATCATAAAGCTAAATGGAAGATTGATTGTGATTATTCAGAGGTTTTGGTTATATATACGTTTGTTGTACATCCTGACTTTTTAAAATGTGGTGTAGGTAAAGCTTTAATAGACTTTGCAGTTAAGCAGGGTATTGAGTCTAATGTAAAGTCAATTCGTTTAGATGTATATGAAGGAAATATGCCAGCCATAAAATTATATGAGAAATGTGGTTTTGAATATATTGATACTGTTGATTTAGGACTTGGTAACTATGGCTTGGATTGGTTTAAGCTATATGAGAAATTAATATAAAATAAAGCAAGGGAAGCCTGTTGGCTTTCCTAAAAATATATTTGAGCATAAATTGTAGAAGATATATAGTGGAAAATTAATTTACATTATCATCTTTCCAATTACAATATAATAAATCCAAGTCCTTTTTAGAAAGAATCTTTTCAATGAGAAAACTCATTATTATTATTCCAGGCAAGTCTATAACAAATCTATAAAAAGTAAATCTAAAGCCTAAGCCTGAGATTTCAAATAAAAGAGTTGAAATCTTGATTACGCACCAAGCATTCAGAAATAAAATTATATTACTGAATTTAACTTCTTTCTTTATAAGTACAGGAATAAACGGAAAGGCAGCATACATAGGCCCAGCAGCTATACTTGCAAAAAAGATTGCAAGAACAATACCTTTAAATCCTGAATCAACGCCCATATATTTTATCATTTTTTCCTTTGATACCCACACATCCATAAGTCCAAGCATCACCATGATTGGAGGTAACACCTCAAGCATTTGTAAGAGACTTGACCAAGCCACAGCTACAGTTTTCATGCCTGTATCAATATTTATTAAGGTAACAGCAGCAGTAATAAATAATGTAACAATAAAAAAGCTATATCTTTTAATTAAGCTCTTCATAATATCCTCCTTCTAGTGGCTCATGGTAAGGCTTATAAAAACTGCCACAATAAAAGAAAATAGAAAGGCTAGAAAGTTTCTAAGCACTGCAGCCTTTTTACCTATATATTTAGCTTCTAATCCTAAAGTTATAATTCCAACCATAGTTAAGTTAGATATTAAAGCAGCTACCTGCGCATATCCAGCACCATTATTAAGAAGGGTGTTGCCTGTAGAAAAAGCAACAAAGGTTGGCATTGTAACAATAGAGCCAACTACAGCAGATATAAAAACACCAGGAAAACCGGAAGAACTACCAATCAACTTAGAAATAACACTAGGGTTTAATATAGCTAGAATCAATCCAACTATAAAGATAATTCCTAAAAATTGAGGCATTATAACTTCAAAGCTCTTCCAACCCTTTTTTAATGCAATTTTTGTTTTTTCTTTATCTTTAAAAAATGATATACAAAGAAGAATAAAGCAGAGGGAATATAAAATTATAGCAGTCATTAAAAGTCCTCCAAAGCAAATTGATTTCATTGTTAATAGTGTATGATGAAAGGATGGAAGAGGTGAATTTTATTACGAAAATTAATTATAATTAGTTTTCTTTTTATGAATTAAAAAAGTTGAATTAGTGTGTTATCTATACTTTATAAGGATGTATATAGAAGTGTTCCACCTAAATGTTGGTAGAAAAATGTCGAATAATTGTAGGTTGTCCACCAACATTTTAATGGAATAGTTCTATATAGATAGTCAATAGAAACATGTAGATCATAGATGGAGATTTGGAAAACTTATATTGTTAACTTATTATTATGTAAATCTTAATATAAATGTAATTTTATAAAATCAGACTATGTGATAACATTAAATAAAGACTATTTTACAATGTTTAACAGATGGGGTTGCATGAGGTTAGTATAGGGGGAGATTTTATTGAAGATAGTTCATAGAATTATCATAGCTGTTTTTACTATATCCGTTACATTAATTGCTTTAGGCTTCAATTGGATAGATTTTCATGAAGACTATGGTATGACTGTTGAGAATACTTATGTTGGAGTAATATACTTATTATTATGGACGGTATTCAGTATCTATTGGGGAGTGATTAAGGAAAAAAGATATATTAAGTTTCTTAGTATATACTGGGGAATAAATATTATTACTTCAATGTTCATTTGTCTATTTGCGCACAGTGAATTTATTACATCAGTTCTATATTCATTTTTTATATGGTACTTAGGACCGTTATCAGGGTTTGGAGTTATAATTAACTCACCATATTTAACTAAGTATACATTATCATTAATTGTAGCTCCATTGGGTATATTGACTTGTTTTATAGGGTATGGCTTTGGAAGATTAGTATTAAGATTAAAAAAGTATAAAGCAGTAGAAGCTGATTAATATAGGGTGCTGATAGATTAAAATAAAAAATATAAATTTTTACTATAGGGGCTATAACTTTGAGGAGTAGATACTTGTTTAATTAATTTATGGAGGCTTATATTTGATGAATTTTAAATTAGCAGCTTTAAGTGAAGTTTATGCAAAACAAATATGTGATTGGAAGTATGAAGGGGAATATGCTGTTTATAATTATCCAGAATGGAATATTATTCTTAAGCAAAAATGGGGTATTACTCAAGAAGAAAAAAGGAACAAAGAGTTTATTGCTGTTCTAGACAAATGTGGAGATTTATGTGGATACATAAGATTCGTAGATAATCATGACTTTGTAACTGTAGGTCTAGGATTAAAACCTTCCTTATGTGGTCTTGGCTTTGGTTATGTATTTATGCAATTAATAAAAAATGAATGTGAGAAAAGAGAATATCAAAAGATTATTTTAGAAGTTCGTTCTTTTAATAAAAGAGCGATTAAGTGCTATAAACAGGCTGGATTTAAAGATGTTGATGTCTATAATAAAAACACACTGACGGGAGAGTGTGAGTTTGTTAAGATGGAGTTTTGCTTTTAGAGATACAAAAACTGTAGAGAAGTTTAGAAGAGAAAATAAAGGTGAAAAAGTACTAGCAGTTGCAATACGCTATCATTCAAAAGGGAAAGAACATAAATGTAAAATTGAAGAAATTTAGGATAGATAGGCTTTAAAATAGTCTATCTTATTTTTATAAACTTGAATTTGAAAATACAATAGATATATTACATATGGTTAATTTTATTAATATTCAACTTTTATATTTGAATTAAAAAGCAAAAGATGTCCTTAACAGTTTAATAATGTGAATTATAATTATATTACGTTGCAATGGGGGAGGAGTGTCATGAGTTATGCTGAATATTTGCAGAAATCTATAGATTACATTGAAGAGAATATTAAGCAACCTATCACAATTGAAGCTTGTGCTGAGGCAGCAGGATTCTCAAAATATCACTTTTATAGGCTATTTACCTTATTTGTTGGAGTTCCATTAATGGAATATGTGAGAAAAAGGCGACTAGCTTATGCAATGCAGGATGTGAACCGGGGAAGACGCATTATTGATATTGCACTTGATTTTGAATATGGCTCAGAGCGAACCTTTAGAAGGGCATTTCAAAACGAGTATGGTGAATCACCAGTTAAATTTAGGAATAAGCATTATGCTATACCAGAGAAACTAATACTGAAAGAAAATAAATCTATAATTTGGGGAGGAATAACTATGGAATATAATTTTAGTGATGTAAAAATTGAAAAATTAGATACTATGTATGTGGCAAGTTCATATGTAATTAGTAATAATCCTGAAGCAGATGTAATGGATTTTATGACAGAATGGATGGAAAAAAACAATATTGATATTAAGTCAAGACAATTTGGATTCGATATTCCTGTTTCAGAAGAACAAAGCCAGAAGAACCTTAGGGGATACGAGTGTTGGATAAAAGTAAATGAAAATACTAATGTATCTGAAGACGTGAAACTGAAAAAGATAGATGAATGTGATTATGCAATCTTAAGAATAACAAATCCATTTTCTAATCCCTTTGAAGTTATACCCGCTGGTTGGAAGGCACTGGCAGAGTGGGTAAGACTAAATGGATATATGCCAGATTGCAGTACCAATAAAGTCAATAAGGAGAGATATTGGCTTGAGGAAAAGTTTCAACAAAATGGTATTACTTATATGAATCTGTATTTCCCATTAAACTAATTTTATGAAAAATAGTAGCTAATCCCTTAGGATAGGCTACTATTTTTGAGTTTACATTAAGAAAAATCAAAATATTAAATTAAAAATATCTAATATCTGATACTATCTTGTAGGTCTTTAGAAAAGATTTTAGTGTATAATAATTTTATGAATAGTATTTGGTGAAAGGTGATTAGTAGATGAGTAAAAACATAGATGCAAGAGGAAAAAACTGCCCTATGCCTGTAATAATGGCGAAAAAAGAAATTGAGCAAGGAGGAAAGTTCTTTACAGTTCAAGTTGATAATAAAATTGCTGTAGAGAATTTGAAAAAGTTTGCTAACAGCCAAGGCTATGAAATTAATGTAGAAGAGGCTAATGGCGATTTTAATGTAAAGTTTTCTAATGGTTGCGAAGAGTGTGAAGAGATACTAGCTAAGGTGGAAAATAAAAAGCCACTTGGAGATTGGTGTATTTTTGTAAACAAAAATACAATTGGAGTTGGAAATGAGGAACTAGGCCAATCTTTGATGAAGATGTTTTTTTATACATTATCAGAAGGTAGCGATTATCCAAAGCATATCTTATTTATGAATGATGGAGTAAAGGTTCCAACCTTAAATGATCAAGCAATTGAACATTTAAAAGCCTTAGAAGAAATGGGAGTTCAATTATTAGTTTGTGGAGCTTGTCTTAACTTCTATAGTTTAGAAGAAAAGCTTTCTGTGGGAAAGGTAAGCAATATGTACGAAATTGTTGACGTCATGAAGTCAGCAGCTAAGGTAATTACACTTTAAATTGCATGAGTATATCAAGGGTTTGATATAAACTTTAAAAAGTGGTAAAGTATTTTGTGCAATGTTTGGAAAAGTTAGATAGTAGTACACTAAGTTGTTACAAAAGGTAGTTCAATTTGCAATTGAACTACCTTTTTAATGTATAAGCTTAAAATGTTGTGATTTATGATAAAAGCACTTATTTTATTATGACACTATAGTCATTTTTCTCAGTTACCTGCCCTATAATCCTTGCCCATGGAGTATAACATTCCATTCTAGATAAGTATTCCTTAGCGTCTTTTTCAGGCATGGATAGTAATAGTCCACCAGAGGTTTGAGGATCAAGCAGTGCATCATGCATTTCTTGAGAAATGTTAGTTGAACATTTATGAATATGTTTTAAATAATCTTGATTATTGTACATTCCTTCTGGAATAATTCCCATCTTTGCATATTCTAAAGCTTTTGGTAGCAATGGAACTGTATCGCTAAAAAATTCTATGGATTTATCACTTCCACTAGCCATTTCATAACCGTGACCAATTAAGCTGAAGCCTGTAATATCAGTACATGCATTTACTTTTAAATTTGCAAAGGATTCTTTAGCATATCTATTCAATTCAGTCATTATTTTAGTAACTTCTTTTATTTCATCAGAGGTTAATAATTCTGCTTTGGCAGCAGTATTTAAAATACCTATACCTAGTGGTTTCGTTAAGACAAGAACATCGCCTGTTTTAGCTTTACTATTAGTAAGAATTTCACTAGGATGAGCAAAGCCAGTAACGCAAAGGCCATATTTAGGAGTTGGATCTGCAATAGTATGACCACCAGCAATAATTGCACCAGCTTCTTGAACTTTACTGTATCCTCCTGCCAAGATATCATGCATTATTGATGAATCTAAGCAAGATGGAAAACATAATAAGTTCATTGCAATAGTTGGACTTCCTCCCATGGCATATACATCACTTAAAGCATTTGTAGCAGCTATTTGCCCAAAAGTGTATGGGTCATCCACCATAGGAGGGAAAAAATCAACGGTTTGTATTACTACCTTATCTTCAGATACCTTGTAAACAAGAGCATCATCCTTTTTATCAAAGCCTACTAATAGATTAGAATCTTCAAATTTAGGTAAGTTCTTAAGAACAGAATCCAAAACACCAGGACCTATTTTAGCAGCACAACCTGAAGTCTTGGTAAGTGCAGTTAGCTTTATAGTATTATTCATCAAATTATCCTCCAATTTTACTTAAGTATATATTTAATATTTATCTAATTATAGATATGAAAGTTTAAAACATTGCTTTTACAATTAAATATAAATTCTATTTTACTTTAACTTAGAGCAAAGAATAATGTTCAAATTTAATGTGGTATATGTATAATTATAAGTTCAATTAATTGTCAATAATAAAGTTAGACTTACATTAATCATTATAAAGGTAAAAGAACAATTGCAATAGTGAAAAACATAAGAAATTGTAAAAATTTCTTATGTGCTATATAATTTATAGTGATTAAAATAACGTAAAAAGATAAAGTAGAAGGGTAATAGATGAAGAAATTAAGCATAACAAATGATTTTAAAAGTATAGTATTGGATGATATAAAGTTAATAGATGTTAGAGCTCCTATTGAGTATGAAAAGGGTGCTATGTTAAACTCAATAAATTTGCCTATATTATCTAACGAAGAGAGGCATATCATAGGTATATGTTATAAAGAAAAAGGTAATGAGGAAGCTACAAAGCTAGGATATCAGATTGTATCTGGAAAAATAAAAGAAAATAGGGTAACCTCATGGGTAAAATGTTTTGAGGAAGATCCTAATACCATGATTTATTGTTTCAGAGGTGGTTCTCGTTCAACTATAGCACAGACTTGGATATATGAAGCTACGGGTAAGGATATAGTAAAACTAGATGGAGGTTATAAAGCATTTCGTAATTATCTTATAGACTCTTTGGAACCAGAAAATATTAACTCAAAACCTTTAGTTTTAACTGGATATACAGGTTCAGGCAAAACTAAAGTACTGAATAAACTGAAAAATTCTATAGATTTAGAGGGAATTGCTCATCATAGGGGTTCCACTTTTGGCCACTATATTACTCCACAACCTACACAAATAAACTTTGAAAATAATTTAGCTTATAGCATAATTAAGCATGGGGATAAAAATTATAAACATATTATTTTAGAAGATGAGAGTAAGAACATCGGGAAAAGTTTCATACCTAAGAATTTTTATAATTACTTTCAAAGTGGAGATGTAGTATTTTTAACTGCTACTGTAGAGGAAAGAGTAGAAAATATACTAGAGGAGTATGTTATAAATGGACAGAGAGATCATATGAAAGCCATAACAGAGAGAGAGTTGGCATTAGAAACTTGGCTAAATGATATGATAGCTAGTATGGAAAGAGTTAAGGGTAAACTTGGCGGAGATAGGACGAAGGTAATAATCGAAGAACTTAAACTAGCTTATAATAATCAGATAGCTACTAATAGTATTGATAGGCATAGAAATTGGATAGAGCTATTCTTAACTAATTATTATGATCCAATGTATAGGCATTCTATAGAGAAATCTAATGGAAATGTAATATTTAAAGGCAACAGCTTCGAAGTATTAGAGTTTGTAGAAGAATTAGAAAGATGATTTGTAAAATCAGCATTAGCTAAGGGGGGGATGTAATGTCTGAAATTTTTAAGTTTGGCAATCCTATGATGATATTAGCTGATTATAAAAATCCAGAACCTCATAAACACCTTGCTATACATCTAATTATTTCTTTAGGTGGAGAAATGGAATGGACAATTGAAAAAAATAAGGTACGATGTCGTGGTATTTTCATTAATTCAGATGTAACACATTCAGGGATTGTAGATAAACAAGGTTCAATTGTATTTCTATTTACTGAAATAAGTAGTTATACTGTCTCTTTAAAGAAAAAATATCTTCAAGGAAATCCTTATGAAGTTTTAGAGGATGAAGTTGTGGATGCAATGCTTAATGAATATATGAGTTATAGGAATGATAAAGGAAAACTTGATGAAATATTGTTAAAGCAATGTGGATTGGATAATTTATATAAATATAGATATGAAGAGAGAGTAGAAAAAGTTTTAACTTACATTAGTGGAGTAAAGACAATCGAACCTTCAATTGTTGAGGATTTAAGCAATCATGTATATTTATCTAAGAGTAGATTATCACATTTATTTAAGGGGCAGACAGGAATGACATTACATAGCTATCTTGCATTTGAGAAACTTATTAAGACTTTTGAATATTTGCATGAAGGAATGAATGTCACTGAGGCATGTGTATTAGCAGGTTTTAGTAGTTCATCTCATTGCTCGTCTACGTTTAAAAGGATGTTTGGCATATCATTAAGAGATATAAATAAAACAATAAAAAAATAGCAACTAATTGAAAGTAAGTATATCTTCATTTCTTATATAATATATACAAGGAATGGAGATATTTTTCATTCTTCTAATAAATGATTAATGAAAATAATTTGGAGGAAAATATGAATAAAATATATTATTTTACCGGTACAGGCAATAGCTTACAGATTGCCAATGATTTGAGCATAAAACTTGGTGAAGGTACAACTTTTAAAATTGCAGAATATTGTGGAGAAAGAATAGAGGCGCATACTTTAGGTATTATTTTTCCTGTTTATAATTGGGGATTGCCATTAATTATTTGTGATTTTTTGAAAAAACTAAATGTCTCAGAGCGAACATATATTTATGCTATTGCAAATTATGGAGGACTTGCTGGTAAAGCACTTGACCAGTGTAGAGATATACTAGAAAAGAAAGGACTAAAATTGTCTTCAGGTTTTTTAATTAATATGCCTGGCAATTATATTTTGGGGTATGGCGCAAAAAGCAAGAAAGTTCAGGACAAGTTATTTGCAAAAGAAGCAACTAAAATTAATGATATAGTTCAGTGCATAAATAATAAAAAAGAGTGTGAAATTGAAAGAAGCCATGCAGTTATAGATCGTATATTTTGCAACTACTTCTATAAGGCTGTTGCTGGCTTTCATGAAGCAGACAGAAACTATATAGTTAATGATAATTGTATTGGATGTGGTTTATGTGCAAAAAGATGTCCTGTAAATAATATTACTATGATTGATGGTAAGCCAAGCTGGAATCATAATTGTGAATTATGTTTAGCATGTATTCAAAGTTGTCCAAAGAAAGCAATTGACTATAAAGGGGTAATAGCAAAAAGAAAGCAGTATTTAAATCCTAATGTAAAGTTATAGTTGATTCTATAGGCTAATTAACCATAGATAGAAAATTTAAATTAAATAAGAGAATATTTTATGAAAAAGTAGTATGTATGTTTAAAAATTAACGGCAGGATAAATTATCAATCTTGCCGTTAGCTATTTTCATAATTAAATTTAATTAGGTCCATAACAATAGTTGTCATTTCTTCAGGTGTCTGCTCCATATCAGAGCTAATCCATTTTGAAACTACATTCCAAACACCACCTGTGTTAAAAGCTAGTGTATAAGCTAATGCTACTTCATTATATTGGTTAGGAAAGTTGGGGATTTTGTCTATCATCATTTCGTGAATAGTTGGAAGCGAACTATTCCATTGATCCAAAAGAAATCCTAGCATTTTGCTTCTATTTAAACCTGTTAAAAATGTTTTATTATCATTACATAACGTAAAGATTTGATGCAAACAAATTTTGGGCGTTAGATTTTCATATATTGATAAATAATCGATCAATTCTTGAATTAAGTTTTGGAAATAGAATTCTAAGACATCTTCTTTTGAAGTAAAGTTACGATAGAAAGTTCTTCTTCCTAAATCAGCATGAGCAGTTAATTCGCTGATTGTTATTTCTTGAAATGTTTTTTTATTCATCAACTCTATTAATGATTCCATAATCCATCTTTTTGACTGTAAAGCAATTGGGCTTTCTGTACGATTCATATAACCTCCTATATGGCACAAAAATGTAATTTATGTAGCACTTGCACTGGATTTATTGACTATTTCACAGTAAAATTGTACCATAATATTAAAGAAGACACAAATGTGTCACGGTGCGCACTAAAATGAAAGGAGAATGGATATAACTATGACTTGTGAAATTGTATATTATTCTGCCACAGAAACTACAACAAAAGTAGTAAGTGTATTGTCAAAAAAAATAAGTGAAGAAGTGATTTTTAGTAGAGTTGACATGACTTCATATAAGAAAGTGGTTCCTTCAAAGGCTGATTTAATTATATTTGCATCCCCAGTTTATGGAGGGCGTATCCCATCAAGTATTATGAAATGCTTTGAAATGAAGTGTACAAAAGCAAAGAAAATAGTTGGAATTGCAGTATATGGTAATATGAGTTGTGGAGTAAGTCTTAAACAGTATAGTAAATTGGCAAGAAAGCATAGTTGTTTATTAATAGGAGTAGGAGCATTTATTGGTGAACATACTTATTCCTTAGAGGAAGCTCCAATTGCCAGATGTAGGCCTAATGAGACAGATCTTGAGCAAGCAAAGTTATTTGGATTAGCAATTCAAGATAAAGTAAATAGAGGAATAAATGAAGAAGTTAAAATTCCTAATACACTGTTTCCACTATTTATTGAAAAGTTTCCAGAAGGGATGGTTAAAGTAGGTGTTAAGAAACCTATTATTCAAGGAAGTTGTAATGGATGTGGTTTATGTGAAAAAAGTTGTCCTACGAAAGCTATAGATCCTAACACATTTATAATAGATAACAAGAAGTGTATAAGATGTTTTTCATGTGTTAAAAAGTGTAATAGAAATGCACGAAAAGCAGAATTAATTATAAAAGGATTAAAGTATCTTTTTTCATATATTGGAAGGAAAAACAAAGAAAGTGCTTGGATAATATAAACATATTTTATACAATAAGTATAAATTTTGTATTGACTCTCACATAGTGGTAGGTATTATTCTAAAGATGTCATTCGAATGGCAGTAATTTATAGGAGTTGATTTTATGTTCAAGATTGGAGATTTTTCTAAATTGACTAAAGTGTCTGTACGTATGCTCAGATATTATGATGAGGTTGGACTTTTTAAGCCTGCTAAAATTGATGATTTTACAGGTTATAGATTTTATTCAGCAAAACAGATTTCAGAGATTAATCTAATAGTGTCATTGAGAGATATGGGATTTAATGTAGCTGATATAACTCTATTTATAAAAGAAAAATCTGATGAAAAGCTAGAGGACATATTAAAGGTCAAAATTCAAGAAATTAGGAATAATATAAGATCTGAGGAAAGAAGACTTGAAAAAATCAACTTCACTATAAGAAATATGAAAAAGGAGAGAGTTAATATGAATTATAATGTTACATTAAAATCACTACCAAGCTATAAGGTTATCTCTTTAAGAGATACTATACCAGCTTATGATGCAGAAGGTATACTTTGGGCAAGGTTGAGTGAGTACCTAATGACGAAGAATATTCCTTGTAGTGAAATAGCTTATGCTACCTATCACGATGATGGGGTAAAAGAAGGCGAGGTTGACGTAGAGGTAGTTATGGGTGTTGACAATCTTATGAATGATGAAAATGGATTTATATTCAAGAAAACTGAAGAGGTAGAGCAGGCTGCTAGTATTTTAGTTCCAGGAGATTATTCTAATATAGGAGGAGCATATAATTTCCTTGCAAATTGGATTGAGGAAAATGGATACAGTATGTCTGGAAATCCACGTCAAGTTGCAATAAGAGGACCTTGGAATGAAATAAATTCAGAGGATTATTTGAGTGAAATACAGATACCAGTAAAGAAATAAAAATAGCACAAAAATGGTTGTATATGCATAGGAATTAATTCTTATCATGTACAACCATTGTATTTTTTAAACTGACCAGTCTAGAAGAAAGATAGAAGACTTTAATAATTATGGATACAAAATAATAAATGTTATTTGTAAAAAATTAGATTTAACATTTAGTAATATGAAAAAATCAAGATATTAATTTATTGACCCAAAATACAATATATTGTAATATAAAGTAAAATATACAATGGAATTTTATGGAGGGCTAATATGTTTGATTTAAAAGGGAAAATTGCTGTAATTACTGGTGCATCAAGTGGGTTGGGAAGAGATGCTGCACTAGCATATGCTAAAGAAGGGGTCAACGTTGCCTTGTTGGCAAGAAGGGCTGAAAAACTTGAAGAACTAGCTAAGGAAATTGAAACTTTAGGAGTAAAAGCAATTGCAGTTAAGTGTGATGTTGCAAAGGAAGAGGAAGTTAAAAGTGCCATAGAAACTGTAGTTAATGAGTTTGGTAGAATTGATATTTTATTAAATAATGCTGGTGTAGCTGTTCGTGGTGGTGTAGATACTCTTAATAACGATGATTGGGATAAAAGTATGAATATAAATGTAAAGGGAATTTATCTTGTTAGTAAGTATGTTATTCCAATTATGAAGCAGCAAAACTATGGTAAGGTGGTTAATGTTAGCTCAATTAATGCGTTTTTAGCAGATAAGAATGATATCTTCATTAGACATTCTTATAATGCATCTAAAGCAGCAGTTTTAGGACTATCCCAAGGGATGGCAGCATCCTATGCTCAATATGGGATAACTGTAAATACTATATGTCCAGGGTTGTTTGAATCAGAAATGACAGAGAATACTTTGTTTAAATCACAAGAGTTTTTATCAAAATATAATATACTTTGTCCAGCTTCAAGACCAGCTAAAAGGGGAGAATTAAATGGAACTATTTTTTATTTTTCTTCTGATGCATCAAGCTATGTAACAGGTCAATACATTGTAGTCGATGGTGGTTTGTCAATAGTATAAATTTATATAGATGCTAAAGCTAGTGGTATTATTGAAAGTGTTCAAAAGTAATTAAAAAAATTTATAGATTGTACTTATATAAAAAGTAGAAAGCCGTTTGACTTTCTGCTTTTATAGTTAAAATGAAATAAGTTTATTAACTAAATCATATTTAGACTTGAGATAACTGTGTTTGGTAAAAATGGTTTTGTAATAAAACCAGATACACCTAATGCTATTGCTGAATCAATAATTGCTTTATCAGTTACAGCTGAACACATAATTATTTTAATATCAGGATAGTCTTTCTTAATATGCTGTAGAGCACTTATACCATCAATTCTAGGCATTTTAATGTCAAGCATTATTAAATCTGCTTTTTTCTTTTTGAGCATATCCAATAGCTCTTTTCCATCTGAAGCTTCACCAATAATTTCACACTCATTTTCGATTAATATCTTTTTTAGTGAATCTCTAATAAACTGAACATCATCTACAACTATGACTTTTCTTTTATTTTTGCTTCTTCCAAGTAGTTCATCTGTTGATATGTCAAAAAAATCTGCAATTGAGCATAACATTATAATATCAGGTATGGAATTGCCAGTTTCCCATTTTGATACTGCTGCTACTGACACTCCTAGTTCAGATGCTAGTTTTTCTTGAGTTATATCTTTACCTTTTCTTAGTTCATATATTTTTTTACCTACTGTAATATTCATATACATTCCTCCGTTTGAAACACTATGATAATTTTAAAGTAAATATTTACTAATACAAGTGTACAATCATATCATTATATATTCAAACGAAGTATAGTAGAATAATTTAACTTGTAGTTGATATAGTGGTGAAATGCGCGTGCTAGAAATAAGTGGGCTAGTCAAGATAAAGCCATTTTTCAATATATTCTACGAAATATATTCAAGTATCTAGCTTTGAGCAAATTATTTAGAATATTGTATAAGTAAAGATATTCTAAATTGCGTGACAAATTAGTATATGTATCTACAAAAAAAGTTATAAAACAACATCAATTTTATAAAATTAACAGTTTGTTAACATATTGTTTTATGAATTTATGTAAAATAATTTAGGAGATTGATTTTAGTGATATTAATAAAACCAATTATTAGTACGGTTTATTTAAACAAATAGGGGGAAGTAAGTGCAATTAGCTTACTATAAAGGGGAATATAATGCCAGAGTTATGTGATAATTTTCAAGCATTTTAATCTGAAATGATAGATATCTTTAAAACAATTTCGCTAAGCTACTAAAATTATTAATATAAGCAGTTATGATTTTTAAATCGGTATTATATTTATTTAGCTATTTAGAATTAAAGTTGTTAAGTTTTTGGCTTAACATATAAAACCATGATTTGGGATGTGGAAGGTGGAATATTAAAGTGAAGAAAATAATTTTATTCGGTATTACCTTATGTTTATGTTTTGGACTAGTTGCTTGTGGAAGCTCAAGTTCATTTGAATTTTCAGTTAAAGATGTGAAAACAACTAATAGTGAAGGAACATTTGCAATTGGTAAAGTAGAAAAAGGAACATTAAATGACGGTGATGTTGTTACAATTAAGAGAGATGGAAAGACAATTAAATCAGTTAAAGTAAAGGGTCTTGTAAATACAAGTAAAGATAAAGATGCAAAATCAATTACAAAAGGTGATGAAGCATATGTTGGGCTTGGAGATATAGGACAAGACGATATATCAATCAATGATGTATTAGTTAAAGAATAGTCTTAGTATAGAATTATAACCCCAGTACTAATGATGAAGGTGCTATGCGAGTTTATTTTAAAATATATTAGATAACTTTTAGCGCAACATTAACAGAAAACAAAAGAATAAATTATTACATAAGAAAGAAGGAATTCCTGTAAAATGGAAGTCCTTCTTTTTTGTATTTTAAATCCTGCAAATTTTATCAGGGTTATAAAGAGTTTTTACATATGAGTGGGAAAATACTAATTAACCTTGAAGCCCATTAGCTTGGCGGTCCATGTTTTCTATAACTACGTCGTGGATATCGCCTAATGAAGCACAATATTCAAGAACCTTCCATGGTGTGTTGGTATGAAAATGAATTTTAATTAGTTCATCATCTCCAACAGCTAGTAAACAATCACCTTCAATATTGTTTGTAATATATTCGTTAATCGCATCTTCAGAAAGATCATGTCCTTCAATTAATAATTGAGTATCAAATTTGTATTCAAGCATAATAAAATCTCCTCTATCTATTCTAGTTTATAAATTGCTATTTGTTTAATTATATACTAAACAACTTTATAAATACAAATATTTAACAAGGACAGGTTGTGCAATATAATTTTTATAGTCTTTGCTTCTGTTTAAGTAGTGTAAAAAGATGGATGTTTACAAATCTTTTGTAAGCTTATTGATTATTTCAGTTGTTATTACAGCCATGTCTTTAGGCGGAATATCTAACCCATCTTCAATCCACTGCTGTATTAGGCCTATACAGCCAGATATGGCATATGGTCTTAGGTAATGCATTTTGATTTGGGGAATTGAATCACCAAATGGAGGTTTTGTCTGAAGGATTACTTTTTTAAATTTTTCTTTAAATGAGTTGTCACCATCAGGACCTAAGAGTATTTTGCACATTTCAGCATTATTTTGTACATATTCAAAGATATATGTATAAAAATATAATAACTTAGTATCATTATTGTCCTTGGCAATTATATGAAAAACTTTCTTGAACTCTTCAAGCATTTCAGATTCCACTTGTTCTAACATATCAAATATATCCTTATAGTAGAGATAGAAAGTTGATCTATTTACGTCTGCTAAATCAGTAAGCTCTTTTACTGTAATATCGTTTATTTTCTTTTTAGACATGAGTTCAGTTAAACATCGCAGTAGAGTGCTTTTAGTTTTTCTTACACGTCTATCAATTTTTTGTTCGTCCATAATATATAAAATCCTCCTAAAAAATATGTTGGATAATCAACACATGTTGTTTATGTGTGGGATAATCATCAAACTGCAAGATATTGATGATTGAAGTAATTCGACACTAATACTATAATACACATATATCGGTTAATGAACAAGTGTTGATAAAAATAATTATATTTAGGAGGGAGTAAGGTGAAGTTAAAGGAAACAAAAGATAATAAGAGATCAATGAAAATAATTGTTTCTATAGCAATTATTGCTGTGATATTTGTGCCGATGTTATATTCATGTATTTATCTTCTTAGCGTTTGGGATGTTTATAATAAGCTTGATAATGTGCCAGTAGCTTTTGTAAATATGGATAAGTCTACAACAAAAGATGGAAAAGAATATGCATTGGGTAAAGATATAGAGAAGAATCTTAAGGATAACAAAAAGGTGGACTGGAGATTTGTAACTCAGGAAGAGGCTATGGATGGAGTAAAAGGAACAAAATACTATGCAGTAGTAGAAATTCCTGAAGACTTTTCTGAAAATATTGCAAATGCTCAGAGTGGAAACACTAAAAACTCAGAGATAATTTATATTCCCAATAAAGGTAAAAATTTTGTTTTCTCTCAGATTTCATTAAAAGCTGCAGAAGCGATTAAAACAGAAGTAAGTTCTAATATTCAAAAAGAAGTTTCAAAATCTTTAGTAAACAGTTTATATGATGTTAAAGTATCTATTAAGGATGCAGGTAATGGAGTGGAAAAACTTCAAGTTGGTACTGAGAAACTTTTAAATGGAAGTGAGAGATTAGCCGATGGAGCTGAAAGCGCCGCAAATGGTTCTGTGAAACTTCAAAATGCCTTAAATACAGCAACTGCTTCTGTGGGAAGGCTTCAAGATGGAACTCAAGAATTATTTGATGGAAGTAGTAAGTTAACAGGCGGTATTAATGCAGCAGTAACAGGTTCCAAGAAACTTTCTTTAGGATTAATGGAAATTGCAAATGGGCAAAGTAAAATAGTAAATGGTTCAGAAGAGTTGGTTAGTGGATTAAAGACAGCAAAAAATAGCTTAACTCAAAGTAATAGTTCAATTAAGCCATTAATTAGTGGTGCATCTACGCTAGATGCAAATGTAGGGGCTATTGCGCAGGGTGCTGGACAACTTGATACTTCATTTGGTGTATTAGCAGATAGTATAAAGAAATCAGATTCAGTATTACATTATGAGCTAGATGCTATTAAAAATTCTAATTTAAGTCAGGCTGATAAACAGAAGCTTATAGCAGGAATTACTGCTTTAGATAAGATTAGTGTAAGTGGCACTAGTGATAGTAATGAAGCACCAATAAGCAAAGCAGCAAACTCAATTCATCAGCTTTCAAGCAATTTGGATAAACTTAAGACAGGCTCAAGTCAGATATCAAATGGAGTTAATACTCTAGCAGATGGCTTATCTAGTACTCAAAGTAAATTGAATTCTGGGTTGGATAAATTAATTGGAGGAGCTGAAGATATTCAAACTGGGAGCAGCAGTGTACTTATTGCCTTAAATACTGTTACAGCTAAGACAGGAGATTTATCCAATGGATTAGAACAGTTAAATGGTGGTGCAACAAGATTGGAAAATGGTCTACAAGCTGTTAATGATGGTAATTTAAAGCTAGAAAATGGTTTGAGTACAATATGTCAAAAGACAGGTGAATTATCTTCTGGATTAGCAACAATAAGTAATGGGGCAAAGACTTTAAGTGATGGTTTACAGACAGCAACCGAAGGAACAACTAAGCTTAGAAATGGCTTAAATAGTGGATATGATAAGATGGACACAAAACTTAAATTCAGCTCTGATAGTATGTCTAATTTCGTTTCAAAGCCAGTAGATATAAAAGAAAATGATATTAATAATGTGAAATATTATGGTGAAGGCTTGGCACCATATTTTATATCAATGTCTATGTGGCTAGGAGCAATGATTATTGGTACAATACTTTCAATAGCAAAGTCAAAAAAAGTATTTAATATTAAATTAATCAATAGCTTCTTTGGAAGTTTTATGGTAGGTTGTGGATTAGTAGTTTTACAAGCATTAATATTAAGTTACGCTGCTATAAAAATAATAGGAATAAATCCAGTGAGTGTGCCTCAATTTTGTATAATAAATTCAGTTATTTCAATAACATTCTTTAGTGTTTCATATGGAGTATCTCATGCAATAGGAGCATTAGGAGGAGCTGTGATGTTTATATTACTATTATTACAACTATCCTCTTCAGCAGGGACTTTCCCTATAGAAACAGCACCTATGTTTTATAGAATTGTGAATAAAATAGTGCCTATGACTTATTCAGTAAGTACGCTTAGAATGACAATATCAGGTATAAATCAGTCAGTATTAAATCATAACATGTTTGTAATGTTGATTTTTATTGTAGTATTTTTACTAGGGGGATTTTTGATAAGAGAGTTAATTAATTTAAGTAAAAACGGTAGACAGGCTATTATAAATTCTAAGGTTGCATAAATTAGAACTTTCATAGTTTAAAATGGTAATAAGCAGTAGCTTTTAATTATAGCAACTGCTTATTTTTTTGCTAATCTGCTAAACAAGTCTAACCTAAATAGTTTTATTCGATCCATTGTTCATGTTAATGCTATTTAACTTATTTGATGTTTAGCTGAAGTAGAGTGTAGAAATCAAAAATAGATTGTGAATTTTAATTCTTAATATATGTTAAGCAAAGTTATATATTGACTACATAAAAAACAATAGTAAGTGCATAAGATTAAATGAAGTTAATGTAGGGGGATTATTAAATTATGGGTGAATTGAAACACAAATTAAGACAGTTAAAGAAGCTTGAAGCACATATTAGATTTCAAAATATACATTTTAATCAATGTCAAAAATATATATGGAATGAATACTTTTCAACAAAGGACAACAATGATAGTTCAGTAAAATATAATATGAACAGTTTAAGGAAAATGAATCATGAAAAGTTAAAAGAAGTGTTTGAAGAATATTTTTATCAGGTTTATTTTCAATATTATAAAGAGAATGGGATGATATCAGAGGGAATGTATGATATTTCACTTCTATCAAGTTTGGGTCTTCCTGCCAACTCTTCTATTGATACTATAAGAAGCAAGTTTAGAGAATTAGCAAAGAAGTATCATCCAGACATTGGTGGAGATAGTAGTCAATTTATACAACTTGTAGAGAATTATAAAAAATTAATAGGTGAAGATTGAATATATGATTATACTAACTTACTAAATAATATGGTTGCAGATTTATGGTGTGTGAAAATTTAAATTAAGGTTATAGAAAACTTTGAAAAGGCAGATAAGAATTTTTCTAAAGATTTATGAAAGCATTAAGAATAGAATAATTAGGGTAATAAAATGGTGGTTATAATTGGCTACCATTTTATTACTACAAAATCCATAATTTATGAAATTATTTTGGAAAAAAATAAAATGAAAAAGTTTTAAAATATATATTGCAAAGAAAAATACCTCGTGATATAATCCAATCATAAGATATGTGAAATCGATTTTTTGAGTATCACATATCAAATTTTTAAAAGGATGTGGAATCGATTTTCTATGCATCAAATTGTAGTGTAGGGGGAAAATATTTTTGTTTGATGTTTGTGTAAACGATTGGAACAGATAAAAAAAGAGGGAGGAATTTTTATGAATTACGAAAAATTAGGAACGGACATTGTGAAATTAATTGGTGGACAAGAAAACATCCAAAGTATAGCACATTGTGCTACAAGATTAAGACTAATTTTAAATGATGACACGAAAATTGATAAAGCTGGATTAGAAGCTTTAGACGGGGTTAAGGGAGCATTTTTCAACTCAGGACAATTTCAAATAATCATTGGCCAAGGAGCAGTAAATAAAGTTTATGATTCAATATTAAATAAGAACGAAATCAAAGCTACAAGCTTAAGTGAACAAAAGAAGGAAGCAGAAAAGAATCTAAATTGGTTCCAAAAGTTTGCTAGAGTTCTTTCAAATATTTTCGTACCAATTATACCTGTTATAGTTGCAAGTGGATTGTTAATGGGAACAATGGGGATGTTAAGTAACTTCCATGTTGTAGATTCAAAAAGCGGAATATATATATTATTAGATATGTTCTCTAATGCAGCCTTTGTATTCTTACCAGTTATAGTAGCATTTAGTGCAGCTAAAGAATTTGGAGCGAATCCATATCTAGCAGCAGCATTAGGAGCAATAATGATTCATCCTAACTTACAAAATGCGTGGACAATGGGTGAAGGAATAAAGAATACTATAGATGTATTCGGATTGAAGGTAGCAATGGTTGGATACCAAGGAACAGTTTTACCAATATTATTAGCAGTATTGGTTATGGGATTCCTTGAAAAGAGAATAAGAAAGATCGTACCAGATGCTTTAGATATATTATTAACACCATTTTTAACATTAATAATTTCAGCAATATTTACATTCTTTGTAATAGGACCAGTAGGAAGATTAATAGGTGATGGAATTTCTTTTGGACTTCAACATTTATATAACTCTGTAGGAGTTTTTGCAGGTATCTTATTTGGTGGAACTTATTCAGCAATAGTTATAACAGGAATGCACCACAGTTTCCATGCAGTTGAAGCAGGACTTTTAGCAAATAAAGCGATAGGAATAAACTTCTTATTACCAATTTGGTCTATGTGTAATGTAGCACAAGGTGGAGCATCATTAGCAGTATACTTCAAGACAAAGAACGCTAAGTTAAAATCAGTAGCAGCACCAGCATCATTCTCATGCTTACTTGGTATTACAGAAGCAGCTATTTTCGGAGTTAACTTAAAGTTAGTTAAACCATTTATAGCAGCAGCTATTGGTGGAGCTGTAGGTGGAGGATTTGTAGTATTTATGAAGGTTGGTATGACTGGAATAGGTGTTACAGGAATTCCAGGATTAGCATTAATACCAGCTCATTCAATGGTAGCGTATATAGCAGGATTACTACTAGCCTTTGGAGTAGCTTTTGCAACAACTTTAGTTTTAGGATTTAAAGATGAAGAATAATTTATTATAAATATAAATAAATTCCTTGAGGAGACAAAGCGACAGAAATGATGGATTATACTTATATTTTTCATACATTTTATTTAGCTAAAAATCTCAAGGAATTTATTTTGATATAAAAATAAAGATATTTATCTGAATTTTTATAGTTGATTGTACATAGGCGCTAGGACAGATATAATATATAAGTATAATAATGAAATAGGTGATTAACTATGAAAATAAAAGATATTGCAGATTTAGCAGGCGTAGCGCCATCAACAGTGTCAAGAGTAATTAATAATTCAGGATATGTAAGTGAAGATTTAAGAAAAAAAATAGAGTTAGTAATAGAGCAGACAGGATATATTCCTAATAATATAGCTAAATCTCTAAAAACTAAGAGAACAAATACCATAGGTGTGATAATTCCTCAAGTTAGGTCTGAGACTGTAAGTAAAGTGGTAGATGGAATAACTCAGGAATGTAATAATAGAGATTATGATTTAATTCTAGCAAATACTAACCTATCTATTGAAGAAGAATTAAGTTATTTAAAAATATTACAGACTAAACAATTAGATGGCATTATATTCATGTGTACTGAGATTACAGAGAGACATAAAGATATTTTAGAAAAGGTAAATATTCCTATAGTAATAATAGGACAAGAAATTCAAGGATTTCAATGCATAATTCATGATGATTTTTCAGCAGCTAAAAAGTTAACAAATTTACTAATTGATAATAATCATAAAGATATAGCATTTATAAATGTAGATAAAGAAGATATAGCTGTAAAGTATGAAAGATATTATGGATTTATGGAGGCTATGAAAGAACATAACTTAAAAATAAGTGAGAAATGGATAGAATACGGAGATTTTTCCATAGAATCTGGAGTAAATGCTATGGAGAAGATTTGGAATAAATCACAAACTAGAAAACCTACAGCAGTTTTTTCAGTAAATGATAATATGGCCTTGGGAGCAATAAGTTATCTAAAGAACATAGGTGTAAATGTACCAGAGCAATGTTCTATAGTAGGTATAGGAAATAATAAACTATCTAGATTTATAGAACCAGCCCTTACTACTGTAGAGTACTATCAAGAAGAAGTGGGAAAAGTTGCAGCAATATGTTTGCTTAATAAAATAGAAGAAACAGATGATATAAACACAAATCAATACATATCTTATGATATTGTAGAAAGAAATAGTGTGAAAAAATTAATTTGAGGTGAATTGTAAGGATGAAAAATGTTGTATATTCAATAGGAGAAGCATTAATAGATTTTATACCATCAGAGAAAGGAAAAGCATTAAAGGAAGTTGTTTCTTTTGAAAGAGTGGCAGGAGGAGCACCAGCAAATGTAGCAGCAGCAGTTTCAAAATTAGGAGGAAAATCAGCATTTATATCTCAACTGGGAAAAGATGCTTTTGGAGATTATATAGTAGAGCAATTGACAACAGCAGGAGTTGATTGTACAAACGTACTGAGAACTTCAAAAGCTAATACAGGGTTAGCTTTCGTTTCATTAAAAGAAGATGGAAATAGAGATTTTTCATTTTATAGAAATCCAAGTGCTGATATGCTTTTATCAGAAGAGGACCTAACAGAACAATCTTTTAAGGATTGTCATACTCTTCATTTTTGTTCCGTTGATTTAATTGAAGCACCAGTTAAATATGCTCATAAGAAAGCAATTGAGCTTGCAAAACAAAAGGGTGCTATTATTAGTTTTGATCCAAATGTGAGACTTCCATTATGGGATAGTGAGGATTCTTGTAGAAAGGCTATAAGAGAATTTTTACCTCTAGCAAACATAGCTAAAATATCGGATGAAGAGTTAGAATTTATTACTGGGTATTCTGATATTGAAAAAGCTAAAAAAGTTATATTTTCAGGTGAATGTAAAATCTTTATATATACTAAAGGTGGAAATGGAGCAGAACTCCACACTAAAGATTTAAGTGTTTCTGTGGCAGGAGTAAAGGTAAATGCAATAGATACTACAGGTGCAGGAGATTCATTTATAGGGGCATTCCTATATAGTTTATTATCTGATAATGTAGTTTTAGATGATTTAGACAAGTTGTCTGAAGAAAAGTTAATAAGTTACTTACAATTCGCTAATTATTATGCTTGTAATACTACAACGAAAAAAGGAGCTATAGGCTCTATGGCAACTAAAGAAGAGATAGATAAATATATAGGGGGACTTTAATATGAACCCATTAGCTACTCATTTAAGCAGCTTAATTAAAGAGTTTGAAGAAGATAATATCTGCAAAGTAAATAAAGATCCTTTGAGGCTAAATTATCACATTATGGCTCCTGTAGGGTGGATTAATGATCCTAATGGATTATGTGAATTTAAAGGTAAGTATCATGTGTTTTATCAGTACTCACCTTCAGAACCACAAGGTGGTCTTAAGTATTGGGCACACTGCACTACAGCAGACTTTATAAATTGGACACAAGAAGAGATTGCTTTATATCCAGACAGCATATATGATTGCCATGGAGTGTACTCAGGATCTGCTTTAATTGATGAAGATAGGATGTATTTATATTATACAGGTAATGTAAAACATGATGGAGATTATGATTACATAAATTCAGGTAGAGAACAAAATACATTGGTTATATCTTCAGAGGATGGATATAATTTTTCAAGCAAGCAGATAATACTTAGAAATTCAGATTACCCTGAAAACATGAGCAATCATGTTAGAGATCCCAAGGTATGGCGTGAAGGCGATTCATACTATATGGTTTTAGGAGCAAGGGATAAGAATAGTGAAGGTGAAGTACTTCTTTATAATTCAAAGAATAAAATTAACTGGCAATATTTAAACTCTATAAAAACTAAAGAAAAGTTAGGATATATGTGGGAATGCCCAGATATAATTAAGTTTGAAGATAAAACAATAATAATGCTTTCGCCTCAAGGCTTAGAGGCTGAAGGAATCTTATATAATAATGTATATCAAACAGGATATATGTTTATTGAAGGCGATATAAAATCAGAATATAGTCTAAGTGAGTTTGTTGAAATTGATAGAGGCTTTGACTTTTATGCACCTCAAAGTTTTAAAGATTCAAAAGGCAGAAGAATAATGATAGGTTGGATGGGATTACCTGATATACCTTATAAAAATCCAACTACAGAAAATGGTTGGCAGCATGCCCTTACTATGCCTAGAGAACTAAAAGTTATAAATGGAAAGGTTCACCAAGTTCCGTTAGTTGAATTTGAGAAATTAAGATCATCAGTTTATCAATTCGATGTTAATAATGATGAAGCAATTCAGTGTAATACAAGAAGTTTTGAAGCAATAATAGAGTTTAGTGAAAAAATAGAACATTTAAAAATTTCATTAAGAAAAGATGTACATCTTAGCTATTCAGAAGGAACATTTACTATGTCATTAGGTGAAAGTGGTTTTGGAAGGGACAGTAGAAGTGTAAACATTGATTCTTTGCAAAGTGTAAGAATTTTTAGTGATGAATCTTGTTTAGAGGTATTTTTGAATAATGGTGAAGAAGTATTCACTACAAGAGTATATGATGACAAAGAGGATACTATATTGACAGTAAACCAATGTAATGCAAAAGCAACTGGAAAAGTATATTCATTAAATAAATTTTCAATAAAATAAGTTAAATATAAGGTTTAATTATGTCTTTTAAAATATATGGGCATAATTAAACTTTTTATTTTGTATAGGAATAAATATATTAAATTGATAAAGGCAGAAGAACTAATGAAAATTAAGATATTACATATAATTAGATTGTTAATTTTCTATCCGTAAGTTGAAAAAATAAGTTAATAAAATCCTTAAATTAATATAAAAATCATAATAAAAAAATATAATATTATCTTAGAAAAATGGAGAAATAAAGGGAAAAAAGTCTGTAAAAACATTTGTAAACGAATTTATAAGTGAAACGGAGAATTTACTTTAAATTTATAAAAATATATAATTTGTACATAATTTTTAAAATGAAAAATCCCAGCATAATTTAAAAAATGTATACTAGGTAGAATGACTAAGGGGTTAGTTACTTAGATATAAAGTGGAGGAGTAAAATGTTTAGAAAAATTCAATCATTATTGCTAGGAAAAACTCTTAAAACAACAGATCTACATGGGGAAAAATTTAGTGTATTGTGGGGGTTACCTGTATTATCAAGTGATGCTATATCTTCAGTAGCTTATGCCAGTGAAGAAATTCTTTTAGTTTTGATACCAATACTAGGTCTTGCAGCATATAAACCAATGCTATATGTAGCAATAGCTATTACAGTGTTGTTGTTAATCCTTGTATTCTCATATAGACAGACCATAGACAATTATCCTCATGGTGGAGGATCGTATATAGTAGCCAGTGAAAATCTTGGAAAAGGTGCAGGATTGGTAGCAGCAGCTTCGCTAACAATAGATTATATGTTAACTGTTGCTGTAAGTACCTGTGCGGGAACAGCTGCGATAACATCTGCATTTCCAGCACTATTACAACATAGAACCATAATAACAGTAGCGGTTATAGGAATTCTGGCTATAGGTAACCTTAGAGGAATGAAGGATTCAGCAAAGTTATTTGGAATCCCAACATATTTATTTATGTTTTGTATAATAGCAATGATAGTAACAGGAATATTTAAAGTCGTAGTATTAGGGGAGACTCCAGCACAAGCTCCAACATTAAAGCAAACAGGTGAGAGTTTAGGATTAGTTTTGTTTTTAAAGGCTTTTGCAGCAGGATGTACAGCATTGACAGGAGTTGAAGCTGTTAGTGATGGTATACCAAACTTTAGAGATCCAGCACAAAAGAATGCAAAGAGAGTTTTAGGATTACTTGCAGTGATTGTTTTTATAATATTCGGTGGGGTATCATTCTTGGCTACAATGTATAAAGTTTCACCTAGACCTGACATTACTGTAACAGCTCAAATTGCTACACAAATATTTGGTAGTGGCAGTATAATGTTTTACGCAGTACAAGCAACAACAGCTATAATTTTGATAATGGCAGCTAATACTGCTTTTGCAGATTTACCTTTATTATTATCAATATTAGCTAAAGATGGATATGTTCCAAGACAATTTGCATCTAGAGGAAAGAGATTAGGGTTCTCTAATGGTATAGTTATGTTATTCCTTGTAGCATCAACCTTAGTAATAGCAGTTGGAGCAGATACTCACTTATTGTTACCGTTGTATGCAGTAGGTGTATTTATGTCATTTACTCTTTCACAGTTTGGTATGTTTATGAAATGGTATAAGAGTAAGGAAGGAAAGTGGAAACATAAAGCAGCTATTAATGGATTTGGAGCTTTAGTTACAGCAGTAACTTGTGTAATTATAGGATCCACTAAGTTTATTCATGGAGCTTGGATTATATTTCTTTTAATACCTTTCTTTGTTTTAGTAATGACCAGAGTAAGAAGACATTATAATAAGGTAAGAGATAATTTAAAGATAGATACTGATGTATCACAATTGATTAAAAAGTGTAAAGTTTCTAACCACATTATTGTTCCTATACAAACATTAAATAAGTCTTTTATAAAGAGTTTAAATTATGCTTTAGCTATAGGTGATACTATAGAAGTATATCATGTAAGTACTAATGATGAGGATACTGCTAAGCTACAGGAAAAATATAATAAGTTAGGCGTAGATATACCACTAGTAATTGATCATGCACCATATAGAAATGTGAATGAAACTTTATTAAAGTATATTGATAAGAAACAATCTGAGTTTGATAGTAATGAGACTATAACTATAGTAATGCCTCAATTCGTTATACGTAAGTGGTGGCATCAAACTTTACACAATCAAACATCATTATTCTTAAGAACTGCAATAATGAAGAGAAGAAATATAAACATAGTAACAATACCATATATAATAAATGAATAATATGATTAAATTTATGTTGTTTATCCGATAGCTAGCATCCGTAACACTCCAACTTCTTTAAGTTGGAGATAACGGCTGCACGCTCCTGGATAAGTTCAGCTAAGATTCAGATGGGGATCAAACCCCACCTGAATCAAGTTTCACTTGATACAATAATGCAAAAAGTCCTACAATTTGTTTAATAAAAATTGTAGGACTTTTTATCTTATATTAATAGTACTATTCTAATATTTTACCTTGGGTTTCTATAACTTGTTTGAACCAATATCCTGAATCCTTAATTGTTCTTTTTTCAGTTTCAAAATCTACATGAATAAGTCCAAATCTTTCATTGTAGCCTTCAGCCCATTCAAAGTTATCCATTAAAGACCAAGCAAAATATCCTCTGCCATCTACGCCATCCTTAATAGCTCTGTTGAATTCATTGATGTATCTGTGCATAAGGTCTATTCTTTGAGGATCATGAACTTTACCATCTAAGTTTACCCAGTCAACATTTGATAATCCATTTTCAGTTATTATAATTGGTTTCTTATATCTTTCATAGAAGAACTTTGGACCCCAGTATAATCCTCGTGGAGTAAGTTCCCATTTGTTTGCAGTTAAATCAGCTCCAACTTTTTGTGCAGTAAATTCTGGTTCACCATTTAGTCCAGAATTTACATAAGGTGAACTATATATATTACAGCCAAAGAAGTCTAAATCTTGATTAATTATTTTCATATCATTGGCACCTATTTTAGGTAAATACTTTTCAAATAATTTCAATCCATCCTCAGGATACTCTCCCAAGAACATAGGATCCATAAACCAAGCTGAATTCCAAATTCGAGTATCATTTACTGCAAAAGTAGCCTTTCTGGCAGCTTCTATATCTGCTGGGGTTTCTGTTTTTGGAATATAACATATACCAACAGGAGCAGCTCCAACGAAACTCTTTAATTTTGAAAACTCTCTTATAGTAGCAACTGATTTTCCATGAGCTAAAAGAGAATTATGAGTACATTGAAGAACATCTCTTACACCTAACTTTAAACCAGGTGCATGAGTACCATCGCAATGTCCAAGATTTATGTAACATTGAGGTTCATTTTGTGTAAACCAGTATTGAACTCTATCAGATAGTCTATCAACTACAACCTTTGTGTATTCTGCAAACCACTCAGGACTATCATTGTTTAACCAGCCACCTTTTTTATATAGTTCATAAGGGTAGTCCCAGTGAAAAAGAGTCACGTAAGGTGTTATTCCTTTTTCTAATAGCTCGTCCACAAGTCTGTCATAAAAGTCTAATCCTTTTTCGTTTACTTTACCAATACCATCTGGCATAACTCTTGGCCATGTTATAGAGAATCTGTAAGCTTGTAAGCCTAATTCTTTCATTAAGGCAACATCTTCTTTATATCTATGGTAATGTTCGCAAGCGATATTTCCGTTATGATTACCTTTTATAACACCTGGAACTTCGCAAAAAGTGTCCCAAACAGATAATCCTTTACCATCTTCAAAAGGAGCTCCTTCTATTTGATAAGATGATGTAGCTGAACCCCAAATAAAATCTTTGTTAAAGCTCATATTAATACCTCCTAAAGTATATGTAAAATTTTCTTGGTAAACCTATACAGTATAATTATACTATAATATAATAAAAAAGTTTGTGTAAAGAATTAATATTATTTTACAATATTTCAGATTTTATATAAAAACCAGTTAAGTTAAGGTAAATAGATTGGCATATAGAATAGAAAATATCCGTCCCATATTTGGACTTGTTATTTAGCCTCAGATGTCTTATTATAATTATGATGCCATGTAATCGTAAACTGTATAAAGTATAATATAGTAGATTTAAATAAGAAAATACTTATTATAAAAAGAATGATTTTATAATTTTTAATGTTTGCATTATATCATTAGTACAAGCTTAACTTTCTTAAAATCTTATTAAGAATGTATAATAAATGCAGTTGCATATGAATAAGAAATAAATGAATTATTATACGGTTAGTGTAAGAATTTTAAATAATATAACTAGGAGGAATTAAGATGAAGTGGAGTAAAGAATTTTTATATGAAGTCGAAGGCAAAGAAGTATTTGCATATAGGTTAATCAATTCAAATAATAGTTTTATAGAAGTATTAAATTGGGGTTGCACGATGACTAAAATTGTTGTCCCTGACAAAGATGGTAATTTAGAAAATGTAATTCTTGCATGTAAAGATATGAAAATGTATATTAAAAATCCTTCTTATATGGGAGCGTTACTAGGACGTACTGCAGGAAGAATTTGTGAAGGAAAAATAACAGTTGATGGTGTTGACTATCAGCTAAATTTAAATTATGGAGTACATCAAGGTCAAGGAGGAACTATAGGCTTTTATAAGAAAGTTTGGGATACTGAGGTTGTAGAGAAGGATAACGCGCTTTCACTTGTATGCAAGTATTTTAGTGTAGATGGAGAAGAAAATTACCCGGGAAATGTCCCAGTACAGGTTACTTTTACATTTAATGAAGAAAATGAATTAACTATTGATTATGAAGCAACCACAGATAAAACAACTTTAATAAATCTATCACAACATAATTATTTTAATTTAAGTGGAAATATAAAGAGACCAATAACTGATGAATTTTTAAAGATAGATGCAGATTCTATTATGGAACTAGATGAAACAGCAGCAACCACAGGAAATAAAATAGATGTGACAGGTACTCCATTTGATTTTAGAACAGGAAAAATAATTGAAAAAGATATAGCTTGTGAAAATGAACAAATAAGAATTGCTAATGGTTATGATCATACTTGGAATTTAAATAAGAAATCAAAACCAGACATATATTTAGAAGATATTATATCTGGAAGAACTATGGAAATAGTTACTAATCAAAAACATGTGGTAATTTATACAATGAATTATTCAAACGGTCCTGTATTATATAATGGAGAAGTTGAAAAAGTTAGACATGGAATTTGTTTTGAAACACAAAATCCTCCAATAGGAAGAAATCAGGCCTTTTTAGAAGAATCAATAGTAAAACCTGGAGAGAAGTATTCTCAAGTTACTATATATAAATTTGGATTAAAGAAATAGCTTAATATAAAAATAAATTAATAAACATCAATTTTTAATAGGAATGTTACGTATAAGATTTAATAATCTATATGTAGCATTTTTTTATATATGCATTTTATCAGAAAGTTTTAAAATAATTAAAAATAGAAAAGAGAACATGTATTTATTTTGATAAAATCATAAAACTTGAAAATAAAAATGTAATTTTATCTAAAAAGGTGTCAATAAACAAAAGCAGTTTGAATTTTATGTTGAAATATGGCATAATGTACAATGTGAGAGTAGTGTTATCATGAAAAACATGATTTTATACTAGGAGGTGAAGGTGTGAACATTCTTTTCCGTTTGGGCACTATACTAATAAGAACTTTATTATTTAGTGTTATATGTATTATTTTCAGTGAATCTGTAGATTGTTTTAAAAATAGCAAGTTAAAGATAATATCATTTTACCTTTTACTAGTATCATCTGACTTATTGACAACTTTATATTGTTCTAAAATTAATTATAATATGATAATGCTAATAGTATATTATGCATCAATTTTATTAATATTACGGTATGATAAGACTAAATCATTTATAATTTCACTATCATTTATGATTATATCTTTTGCCGTGAATAGATTGAATAGATGTATATTTATAGTGATTAAAGCTATAAATTATGATTCTTTTTTACTTCAAATAACAGCATATGATCAACATGTATTTAAAAAGTTAATATATTTGATTTTATTAGTTATAGTATTGAAGTATAATAAAGTACTAAAACGCATTAATTTTTATAATGATCAAGCAAATAATGCTAGTGCTATGATGCAAGGGGTTTTAGTAATATTATTTATAATCAGGGTACTGTTTGAAGTAGGAAATGTGGGCGACTTATTATGGGTTCATTTATTAGTATTACTTGCTTGTATGATACTCTTATACATTGTTTTCAAGGATATCAAAGCAAGAAAGGAAATGCAATTAATAGAGACCAGTTATAAAGTTCAAGCTCAACAGATTAAAAATATGCAGGAGATACTTAGTATTGTCAGAAAAGAAAAACATGACTTTGCAAATCATATTCAGGTGATTCAAGCATTAAGTTCCATGAATAGACCTGGAGATATGGATAAGATAAAAGAGTATGTTTCTAAAATATCCGGAGGGTTACATACATCATTTAAGTATCTAGACACAGGGGATGATTATGTAGATGCTCTAGTATCCATAAAATCATATAATGCAAAGGAACAAAACATCGAAATTAAACTTTCAATTGATGAGCCTCTTAGTTCCATAAATATTGAGGAAGATGAATTGATTAGTATAGTTGGAAACCTTATAGATAATGGGTTGCAAGCTTTTAAAGAAAGCAAAGACAAGCCTTATAAAGAAATAGAGATAAAGAGTTATAGGCAACAAGATAATGTTTATTTGTTGATAGGAAATAATGGAGATGTAATACCATCTAATATTAAGTGTAAAATTTTTAATAAGGGATTTTCTACTAAGAAAAAAGAAAGTTTAGATCATGGATATGGACTTTATATTACTAAGCAGTTGGTTGAAAAAAATAAAGGAAATATATGTGTAGAAAGTACTGAAGAAAAAACAGAATTTAAAATTGAATTTCAATCTAAATAAGCTATGTGTAGACTAAAGACACATAGCTTATTTTTATACAGCAAAAATAATTGTTACAATTAAGCAAAAAGTAAGTTGAAAGCTTGCTTTGTTTTAAGTTATTATTATAATGAGTATATGAATAATCGTATAAGGAGTGTTAATTTATGAAGATATTAGATAGATTCGAGAGAAAGTTTGGTAGGTTTTACATAAAGAACTTAATGGTTTACATTGTAATAATAAATGCTTTTGTATACTTATTGGAGTATTCAGGAATTAATAATTTAGGAATATTAAATTTTGTATTAATACCGCAGGAAGTGATGCAAGGTCAGGTGTGGAGGCTTATAACATTTATATTTATTCCACCTTCATCGCTTAATCCATTATTCTTATTTTTTGCTTTGTATTTTAATTATTTAGCTGGTGCTGGACTTGAGAATTACTGGGGCGGTTTTAAATTTAATGTTTATTATTTATGTGGAATGTTAGCAACTATAATTGTATCTTTCATTACAGGGATGCCTGCAGATAGTTCATATATTAATTTAGCCTTATTTTTAGCCTTTGCATGCGTATATCCTGATTATGAACTGTTATTATTTTTTATTTTACCAATTAAGGTTAAGTACCTTGCTATATTAGATTGCCTTGTTATTGGTTATGAGTTTATTACAGTTTATTCTCTAGGAGGAAAACTTTTAGTAATAACTCCACTTATTAGTTTCCTACTTTTCTTTGGTAAGGATTTATTTAACTTGGTTACTGGGCGTACTAAATCATATGTAAGAAAGCAGAAGTTTAGCGTTAAGGTTTCAACTGATAAGCCAATTCATAGATGTACGGTTTGTGGAATAACGGATAAGGATGATCCAGATATGCAGTTTAGATATTGCTCCAAGTGTAGTGGGACTCATTGCTATTGTATGAATCATATAAGAGATCATAAGCATATAGAATAATATTATCCTTAATTAACTGTTGACAGAAAATAATGAATATAGTATATTACTTTTAATAATAAGGCATATAAACCTATGTAAATTTCAGATGCATAAATAAGATAACATTTGTGAAGAATGAGAGTAGTAAAAAGCCATGTGTTTTATAGAGAGTGGATGAGAGGTGAAAATCCATAAACAATAACTTTTGAACTTGCTCAGGAGCAAAATAAGACTATAAAAAGTCTTATCGGTGTTTAACCGTTATTTAAATTAAGAGAAAGTTTGGATGGTACCGCGTAAAACGCTCCAATAGGAGTGCTTTACGCGGTTTTTAGCATCTTTTTAAGATGCTTTATTAAATTTAAAGTAAAAATTGGGGGTTATTTTAAATGTTAAATTACAAAAAGTATAAGAGATTTCAAACTATTAAACTTAAGGAAAGGACTTGGCCAAATAAAGAAATAGAAAAAGCACCTATTTGGTGCAGTGTGGATCTTAGAGATGGTAATCAATCTTTAGTTAATCCTATGACTGTAGAAGAAAAGTTGGATATGTTTAATTTACTTGTTAAATTGGGATTTAAAGAAATTGAGATAGGTTTTCCTTCAGCTTCACATATTGAATATGATTTCTTGCGAAAGCTAATAGAAGAAGAGCTTATACCAGAAGATGTTACTGTTCAAGTTTTAACTCAAGCAAGACCACACTTAATTGCAAGAACTTTTGAATGCTTACAGGGGCTAAATAAGGCGATTGTTCACATTTATAATTCTACATCTATACTACAAAGAGATGTTGTATTTAACATGAGTAAAGAAGACATAAAGCAAATAGCAATTGAAGGAACAAGATTAGTAAAACAATATGTCAAAGATTTTGAGGGAGAGATAATATTAGAATATTCACCAGAAAGTTTTACAGGAACAGAAGTAGAATATGCTTTAGAAGTGTGCAATGCAGTGGTAGATGAGTGGGATGCAACTCCAGAAAACAAAGTTATAATAAATTTACCATCTACAGTTGAAATGGACACTCCAAATGTTTATGCAGATCAAATTGAGTGGATGAGCAATAATTTTAAGAAAAGAGACAGCATTATTTTAAGTGTGCATCCACATAATGATAGAGGAACAGCTGTAGCTTCAGCTGAGCTTGCTATGTTAGCAGGTGCAGATAGAGTAGAAGGAACCTTATTTGGAAATGGTGAAAGAACAGGAAATGTAGATATTTTAAATATTGCATATAACATGTTTTCTCAAGGTGTAAATCCAGAACTTAACCTAGAAAACATAGTAGAAATTACAGATGTATATGAAAGATGTTGCAAGATTCCTGTGCATATTAGGCATCCTTATGCAGGCGAATTAGTTTTCACAGCTTTTTCGGGTTCACATCAAGATGCTATTAATAAGGGAATGAAAAAATATGAAGAAAGACAAACAGGTATATGGGAAGTTCCATATTTACCTGTAGATCCAAGAGATTTAGGAAGAGAATATGAAGCTTTAGTAAGAATAAACAGCCAATCAGGAAAAGGTGGAGTAGCTTTTGTAATGGAGCATTACTTTGGATTTAAGTTACCAAAAGCTATGCATAAGGAGTTTGCAGATATAATTCAAGGTATATCTGAAAAAACTGGAGAGATTGTTCCTCAGTTAATAATGGATAAATTTAAAGAAGAGTATCTTGATAGAAAGAAACCATTTGAACTAGTAAAATGCAGAGTTTCAGATATACAAGATTCTGATAATAACACAAGGATAGATTTACAATTAGAATATAATGGAGACACATTGACATTACAAGCAGAAGGTAACGGACCAATTGACTCATTAAAGAAGGCACTTATAGAAAGCAAGTTGGTTAGCACAACTATATTAGATTATACTGAACATGCGTTGGGTAAAGGTTCAGAAGCAAAGGCTGCATCATATGTGAAAATAAAAAGAACTGATAATCAGGTTGAGACCTTTGGTGTAGGCGTTGATAGCAATATTACGTTGGCATCAATTAAAGCAGTATTTAGTGCTATAAATAGATTATATTCAGTTGAATAAAATATCAAGCATATATTAGTTTATAATACAGGAATTAAATTTTATACTATAACACAAACTAAAGAAAAAATAATATAGGAGGATGAGTTTGTGGAAGACGAAAATAGTGTAAAAGTTATTCCTTTAGGTGGATTAGGCGAAATAGGTAAAAATATAACTGCCATAGAGTATGGAGATGAAATTATAGTAATAGACTGTGGTGTTGCCTTTCCTGATGAGGAAATGTATGGAGTAGATCTAATAATTCCAGATATATCTTATTTACTTGATAATTCTTCCAAGGTAAAGGGCATATTTTTAACTCATGGACACGAAGATCACATTGGAAGCTTACCATATATTTTAAAGCAATTAAATGTTCCAGTGTATGGCACAGCCTTAACTATAGGACTTGTTTCAACAAAATTAAGCAGACATTTAATGCTAAAAGATTGTGATATGAAAACAGTGGAAGTTGGAGATGTTATAGATGTAGGACAAATGAAGATAGAATTCATAAGAGCTACACACAGTATAGCAGATTCATGTTGTTTAGCTATTACAACTCCTGTGGGTGTAATTTTGCATACAGGAGACTTTAAAATTGATTATACTCCTATTGACGGCAAAAAAATGGATCTTAAGAGGATATCAGCTTTAGGAAGTGAAGGAATTCTCTTATTGATGGCAGATAGTACAAATGTAGAAAGAAGAGGACATTCTTTATCAGAAAAGTCTATAGGTGAGACTTTAAATAGAATATTTTCTAAGGCAAAAGGAAGAGTTATAGTTGCAACCTTTGCTTCTAACATACATAGGATGCAACAAATTATCAATGCTTCATTAATGTATGGAAGAAAAGTTGCTTTTAGTGGAACAAGTATGGAAAATATGTCAGAGGTAGCAACGGATTTAGGATATCTTCATATTCCGACCGAGGATAGTATAAGTGTAGATGATATAAATAAATATGATAATAGTAGAATAACCATAATTACTACTGGAAGCCAAGGAGAACCTATGGCAGCACTTTCAAGGATAGCTTTTTCTACCCATAGGAAGATAAAAGTTGAGACTGATGATTTATTTATTATATCTGCATCACCAATTCCAGGTAATGATAAGATGATTTCAAAAGTAATCAATCAATTATTTAAGATGGGTGTTGAAGTTATATATGAAGATCTTGAAGAAGTGCATGTTTCTGGGCATGCATATCAAGAGGAACTGAAGTTGATACACACTTTAGCAAACCCTAAATACTTTTTACCAGTACATGGCGAGTATAGACATTTGAAACATCATGGAGATTTAGCACAAAAGTTAGGTATGGATAAAGAAAATATATTCTTGATGGAAACAGGACAGGTGCTTAAATTGAAATCTGATGAAGCTAAAATTGAAGGCAGTGTAAAAACTGGTGGAGTATTTGTAGACGGCATTGGAGTTGGAGATGTTGGCAATATAGTTCTTAGAGACAGAAGAAATCTTGCAAAGGATGGTATGATAACTGTAGTTGTTGCTATAGAAACGGATTCATATAGTATTATTGCAGGTCCTGACATAATTACAAGAGGATTCATTTATGTAAGAGAATCAGAAAACTTCATCAATAACATAAAAGAGTTGGTAAGAGATGAAGTAGAAGAATGTCTTGATAAGGAAGTAATTCAATGGTACCTATTAAAGAGAAATATTAAAAAATCTATAGAAAGATATGTGTATGAGAAAACTCAAAGAAGACCTAGCATTTTTCCTATAATAATGGAAATCTAGCTTAAGTTGCTACAAAATATATTATAAATAAAACCATGCGAAATTGAGTAGGCGCCTCTATTATGCATGGTTTTAATTTTCGTTAAAATAAATTCTAAAGAACTTTATTAACAGTATTTTTTGCTATTTTCAAACACTTCTAAAAAATGCTGAGCACTTGTAGAAATATATTTGTCCTTTAAATAAATAGCTGCTATTTGAGTATTTAGTAAAGGATCATCTATTATTTTATATTTTAAATCACTGTTGTTCATTGAGTTGAAAGCTGATTTAGGCATTATGCCAATTCCTAAACCTGCATCTGCCCAAGATAGAGTAGTTCTAGCATCTTCATTTTTGCAAAAGAATAGTGGCTCAAAGCCATGGGCGTTACATCGCTCTTTTATTAGAGACTCAAACCGCTTGTATATTATAAGTGGTTTTTCTTTTAGGTCTTCAATAGAAATTGTATCAATATTCTTGAAAGCATCCAGTTCTTCTCTCATTACAGCAATCATAGGTTCTTCCTCTGCAGTAATATAATCAAAATTTGACATATTAAAAGGAGTTCTAACGATTCCAACTTCAATTAATCCACAATTTAAATATTCTATAATTTTATAAGTGTTTCCTTCATAAAGTTCGAAATTAATATGAGGATAAGTTTTATGAAAAACCTTTAAGCGAGTATCTAATAGAGTGTAGCCAGAAGATGAAACAGTACCTAAAGCTAATGTGCCTTGGAAACCATTCTTCAAATCCATAATCTCTCTGCTAGTGGCATCAGTAAGCTGAATAATTTGTTCAGCTCTATTTCTTAATATACGGCCAGCTGGAGTTAAGTGTATTTTACGACTACCACGTTCTAAGAGTTTTACTCCAAGTTCTTCTTCTAAGTTTTTTAATTGATAACTTAGTGGTGGCTGTGATATATGTAGCTTCTTCGCAGCAGAAGTTATTTGCTCCTCGTCAGCAATGGTTAAAAAATACTTTAGTTGTTTAATATCCATAAATTCATTCTCCTAAGTACAATCTATACATTTTTTATATGGATTATATATATATTAAATATTTTTAATATGGGACTATATATGTTAATATGATACAGTAGTTTAAGGCCATTTACAATATTAATAATAATTGAAAAACTAAATTAGCCATCTGAAAATAGATTAGCATATCAAGTGAAACTTGATTTAGGTGGGGTGTATCCCTATCTGAATCTTAGTTGAACTTACACCCTCAAGGGGTACCTCGTCCAGGAGCGTGCAGCCGTTATCTCCAACTTAAGCAGAAAACCTAAATCTATGATTTAGTGTGAATCGGTTAATCAGACATCTCAAATCTATGATTTGATGATGGTCGCTTACTCTGTGAGCACTCATCTGACTTTAGGAAGGGGAGTTTCATATAAAGTTGGAGTGTTACGGATGCTAGCTATCGGATAAGCCTATGTAATTTCAGATGAGTAAGAATGGGGGAATGATTTTGAAGGTTTTACTGAAGTATTTAAAGAATTATAGAAAGCAGGCTATTATAGGAGCGACTTTCAAGTTGGTAGAGGCAATATTTGAACTTCTAATACCATTTTTTATGGCTAAGCTTATAGATAATGGTATAAGACATAATAATATTCATTATATTTTTCAAATGGGATTAGTTATGTTATGCATTGTACTAGTTGGAGCAGCATCTGCATTTATGTGCCAAAATTGCGCTTCAATAGCATCGCAGGGATTTGGAACAGAGCTTAGACAAGCTACTATGGAAAAGATAGGTACTCTTTCTTTTGCTCAAATTGATGAATTGGGTACTTCATCATTGATAAATAGAATAATTAGTGACATTAATCAACTTCAAGTTGGGTTTGCAATGTTAATAAGACTTGCTGTTAGAGTTCCTTTTTTATGTATTGGTGGAGTTATAATGGCTATGACTATTAATCTAAAGCTAAGTTTAGTTCTTTTTATAATGGTGCCATTGTTTTCATTTGCTATATATAAAATAATGGCAACAAGTATTCCTAAATATAAAGAGGTACAAAGCAAATTAGATAAGATAGCCGTTGTAGTAAGAGAAAATCTTTCTGGAGTAAGAGTGATAAGAGCTTTTGCAAAAATGAATGATGAAAGGAAAAGATTTGAAAAGGCTAATAATGAATATTCTAAGATTTCAATAAGTGTAAGCAAGATATCTTCTTTATTAAATCCTGTAACAACAATAATAATAAATTTCGGAATTATTGCTATTATGTGGTTTGGTGGCATTGAAGTTAATGTAGGTAACATGACTCAAGGAGAGGTAATTGCATATATAAACTATGTGAATATGATTTTATCAGCGCTTATAGTTGTAGCAAATTTATTGATTACATTTACCAAAGCAGCAGTATCAGGTAAAAGAGTTAGTGAAGTATTAAATGTAGACAAGGATTTAGTTGATGGTAAAGGAATAGCCAGCATTAAGAATGGTCAACTAAAAAATGAAGCTAATATTATAGAATTTAAGAATGTAAGTTTTAGCTACAATAAAAATACTGATAGAGCATTAAACAATATTTCTTTTAGAATACACAAAGGTCAAACTATTGGTATTATTGGTTCTACAGGTTCTGGTAAAAGTACTTTGGTCAATTTGGTTCAAAGATTTTATGATGTAGATGAAGGAAGTATTTTTATTAGTGGTACAGATGTTAAAGATTATAGGAGAGAAGAAATTCAAAATAAAATAGGTATAGTCCCTCAAAAGGCAGTGTTATTCACTGGTACAATTGCAGAGAATATTAAATGGGGGCTTGAAAATGCTACTGATGAGCAAATTAGAAAGGCTGCTAAAATAGCCCAAGCTGAAGAGTACATAGAAAAAATGCCACATAAGTATGATACAAATATTTCTCAAGGAGGAGTTAATCTTTCAGGAGGGCAAAAGCAAAGACTTACTATTGCAAGAGCTTTAGTAAAGAATCCTGAAATATTAATTTTAGATGATAGTTCAAGTGCTTTAGATTATGCTACAGATTCAGCATTAAGAAGAGATATTAAAAAATACACTGAAGATATGACTGTTATAGTTATAGCGCAAAGAGTAGCTTCAATTAGAAATTCTGATTTAATTATTGTATTGGATGATGGAGAATTAGTTGGAATGGGTACTAATGAAGAGTTACTTCGAAATTGTGAAGTATACAAAGAAATCAATAATTCTCAAGATGAAAGAGGGGATGAATAATGACTAAAAATAAGGGTACATTAAAGCGCCTTGCTGGCTATGTTGGAAGATATAAACTGTATTTCTTTTTAGCATTAGTTTCAGCCATAGTAAGTAATATTCTTATGATAATAGGACCATTTATAATTGGTAAAGGAGTTGATTACATTGTAGATAAAAATAATGTTAAATTCCAACCTCTTTTAAAGATAGCTGCTATATTACTAATATTGTATTGTGTAAGTGCAGTTTTTCAATGGATATTTCAAGTACTTTCAAGTATTATTTCTAACAGAACAATAGAAGATTTAAGAAAAGAAGTGTTTGATAATTTATCAAACTTGCATTTAAGATATTATGATAGAAATCCACATGGTGAAATTTTAAATAAACTAACTAATGACATGGAATTTATTTCAGATGGAATTTATCAAGCTATAACACAATTCCTATCAGGAATTGTAGCTATCATAGGTTCACTTACTTTTATGTGTATATTAAGTGTTAAGATTACTTTGGTAGTTATCTTAATGACTCCTGTATGCTTTTTTATAGCATCATTTATAACTACAAGATCAAATAGTCTGTTTAAGGAACAATCAAAGACTATTGGAGAATTAAATGGTTATATTGAAGAAATAATGAGTAATGAAAAAGTAGTAAAGGCTTTTGGTTATGAAAAAAGGTCTGAAGAAAAATTTAGAGAAATAAACGGTAGATTATATAAGTGTGGTCGTTGGTCTCAATTCTATTCATCACTTGTAAATCCATCTACAAGACTAGTTAATAATATAACTTATATATTGTTGGGGATTACAGGGGGGATAGCTGCCTTGTCAGGAAGACTTAGTATAGGAAATATATCTAGTTTCTTAACTTATTCTAATCAGTTTTCTCAACCTATAAACAATATTACAAGTGTATCTACTCAGCTTCAAGGAGCATTAGCTTCAGCTGGAAGAGTCTTTGCTTTATTAGACGAGAAACCTGAAGAGCAGGAAAGAGAAGATATGCCTGTGTTATCAGATATCCAAGGAAATATTAAGTTTACTAATGTAGCATTTTCATATTCACCAGATAAGCCACTAATTGAAGATTTTAATCTTGAAGTTAAAAGAGGTGAAAAAGTAGCAATCGTAGGTCCTACAGGTGCAGGAAAAACTACAATTGTCAATTTATTAATGAGATTCTATGAAAATAGCAAAGGAAAAATGTTAGTTGATGGAGTAGATATTACAAGTGTGACTAAGGATAGTCTTCGTAAATCTTTTGGTATGGTATTGCAAGAAACTTGGTTATTCTCAGGTTCAATTAGAGATAATATATCATACGGAAAGAATGATGCAACAGATGAAGAAATAATAGCAGCAGCAAAGGCAGCCAATGCACACAGTTTTATTAAGCGTTTGCCAAATGGATATAATACCATAATCTCAGAAGGTGGAGAAAATCTTTCTCAAGGACAAAGACAATTGCTAACTATAGCTAGAGCAATGCTTGAGTTACCTCCAATGCTAATCTTAGATGAAGCTACCAGCAGTGTTGATACTAGAACTGAAGCAAAGATACAGCAAGGTTTCTTCAAGATGATGAAAGGGAGAACAAGTTTTGTAATTGCACATAGACTTTCTACCATAAGGGATGCTGATTTAATTTTAGTGTTAAATAATGGACATATTGAAGAACAAGGAAATCACGAAGAGTTGCTAAAGAAAAAAGGCTTCTATTATAAATTATATAATAGTCAGTTTGATGCAGAATAGAAAAAATACTATAAATTTATTAATTATTATAATGAATAAATTTAAGAAAAGTAGAGATAATACTATAATGTTAGAATTGTTTTATAACAGGAGGAATATAAAATGGCAGATAAAACTTTAGTATGCAAGGATTGTGGAGAGGAATTTGTTTTCACAGAAGGAGAACAAGAATTTTATAAAGAAAAAGGCTTTGAGAATGATCCTGTAAGATGCAATACTTGTAGAAAAGCTAGAAAGCAACAAAGTAATAGAAGATAGTTTTGTTACTTCAATTGGATTATAGGATAATTTTCTTATAATCCTTTTGTTTATGAAAAATAAATTAAAAAACTTGAATTAAATATATTTTACTATTATAATAATAAGAAAATATATTGAAGTTAAAGATAATGATAAGGAAGAGTACTTTAAATTGAATTCTTAGAGAGCTGAAGATTGGTGTGAATTCAGTAAGGAAATTTATAGGAAGCAGCCTTTGAATCTCTTATTGAAAATAATGATTTTAGTAGATAACGACGTGGTCCTCACGTTACAGAGGAAAGAATATATACATATTCTAACTGAGTGGATAATTTTATATTATCTATTAGGGTGGTACCGCGAATTTTAACCTTCGTCCCTTTTGGGGATGAGGGTTTTTTTATATTTATTTTTAATTAATTTTTAGGAGGAATTTATTTATGGAAGAAATTCTTGAGATCTTAGAAAAGAATGGCAGATGTAGTGATGAGCAAATAGCAGTAATGATAGGGAAAACTGTAGAAGAGGTAAGGGATGCTATTAGGGATTATGAAGAAAAAAATATAATAGCAGGCTATACTACATTAATTAATTGGGAAAACACAGGAACAGAAACTGTTACCGCTTTAATTGAAGTAAATGTTACTCCTCAAAGAGGTGTTGGTTTTGATAAGGTTGCAGAAAGAATATATAACTTTTCACAGGTAAAAGCTTGCTATCTTATGTCAGGTGGATTTGATTTAACAGTTATAGTTGAAGGAAAAACTATGAAGGAAGTTGCACTTTTTGTTTCTGAAAAATTAGCAGTGCAAGAATATGTACTTAGCACAGCAACACATTTTGTATTAAAAAAGTATAAGGATCACGGAACCATATTTAAAGAAAAACAAATAGATGATAGGGAGGCAATATTTATATGATACTAGAAGACATGATACTGGATAATGTAAAGAATATGCCTCCATCAGGTATCAGAAAGTATTTTGATATGATAAATGAGATGGAAGATGTTATCTCTCTTGGCGTTGGAGAGCCAGACTTTGTAACACCTTGGAATGTTAGGGAAGCAGGAATATATTCTTTAGAAAAAGGTCATACACATTATTCATCAAATGCAGGATTTATGGAATTACGTTATGAAATCTCAAAGTATTTAAAAAGAAGATTCAATCTTTCTTATAAGCCAGAAAATGAGATTTTAGTTACTGTTGGAGGAAGTGAGGGGATTGATATAGCGCTTAGAGCTTTAGTTGGCCCAGGTGATGAGGTTGTTGTTCCAGAACCAAGCTTCGTAGCTTATAAAGGATGTACTGCATTTACTGGAGCGACTTCTAGGGTAATTAATTTAAAAGAAGAAAATCAATTTAAATTGACTGCAGAGGAGCTAGAGGAAGCAATAACAGAAAAAACTAAGGTTGTGATAATTCCATTTCCTAATAACCCTACAGGGGCAATAATGACAAGAGAAGAGTTAGAACCTATAGTTAAAGTTTTAAAAGATAAGAATGTAATAGTAATATCAGACGAGATTTATGCAGAATTATCTTATGGCAGTGACCATGTTTCTATAGCAAGTTTTCCAGAGATAAAGGATAAGACTTTAGTCATAAATGGATTTTCAAAAGCTTATGCTATGACTGGCTGGAGATTAGGATACGTATGTGGTAATCCAGTTTTAATTGAAGCAATGAAAAAGATACATCAATATGCAATAATGTGTTCTCCTACTACAGCTCAATATGCAGCTATTGAAGCATTAAAGCATTCTGAATCAGATGTAAATACTATGGTTAAAGAATACAATAGAAGAAGAAGAGTATTAGTAGATGGTTTCAGAAGGATTGGATTAAGCTGCTTTGAACCACTAGGAGCTTTTTATGTATTTCCTTGCATTACTTCTACAGGACTTACTTCAGATGAGTTTTGTGAAAAGTTATTAATGGAAGAAAAGGTTCTAGTTGTGCCTGGTAATGCTTTTGGTGAATGTGGAGAAGGGTTTATAAGAGCATGCTATGCATCTTCTATGGATAATATTGTAGAAGCATTAAAGAGAATGGAAAGGTTTGTTTCAAAACATAAAAATATTGATAAATAATTCCTTTATAAAAAGGTGAATGTCATAACTATTTTATGATTTTATAAGTGAATGTAGCTAAAACCAGCATTTCGTCTATAAATGTTTATATATTTTTATATGTATATAGTTAAAAAGGTAAATATTTAACTATATACATATTTTTATGTTTATCTCTATATTAAAAAATTAAGAATTTACAATCAATGGAGCAACTTCTCGTACATTACCAGACATAATAGAAAAATTACTTTGTAATGGAGTTGTTATCTCTGGAGAAAGATTAGAATCAATATACAATGAATCTAAACCAATAGCAGCAGCACCTTGTATATCAGCAATAAAATCATTACCAATCATAATTGACTCTTCTTTTTTTAGATTAAACTTTCCAATTATAGTATTATAAAACTTCATATCTGGCTTGCAAACATAGTAATCACTAGAAAAGCAAATACCATCAAAATATTTTTCAATATCTAATAATCTCATTTCATATAAGGTAAAGATTCTTTGAGCATTTGATAAAAGATAAATTTTTTTGCTATTTTTCTTTAGTAACTCTAATAATTCAATTACCCCATCATATAGTTTTATGTATTCAATTGATAGAATTCTAAAAAGTTGTGCAGCATCATTTACTGTATCTTTAGATACTTTTATATGCTTATCTTCAAATAATGAATTAAAAATTTCTTCTATAGGAAAATCAGGATATTTGGTATTAGTTATAGAAGTTTGCTTTAACTTTACATTTTGTAGATAAGAAGTTTTCAATTCTTCTGCTGAGTAAATTGCACCTTTAAAAGAATAGAATAAAGATAATTTTTCCCATAGAAGAGTAGATGATTCATCTGTATGAATGTCAACTAAAGTTCCGTATAAATCAAAAATATAATTTTTGTACATATAATACCTCTTTTCATAATAGTTATATTTATATCTTATTCTACAATATTAACTTAAATCCTTTTGTAAGATTCTATAACATTTGAGATAATATCTTTGTTTAAACTTTTAAAATAGGAGAGTTGCTGATAATGATTCAATGGAGAATATATAGTAAATTCTAATTAATACAATTTATAAATTAATCTTTGATGGACAACATTTATTACATTTTATATAAAATAATATCTTGTTATAAAAAAATTCAAATCTAATTCAAAAAAAGTTAATATATGAAAAACTAGTAAAACAGCGGGGTCAAAGAAATAAGTTAGAGGAATGAATAAAATTTACAAAAAAAATTTTAAGAAATTCTAAAAAATGTATTGAAAGTAAAAAAGAATAGTATTATAATAAGCTTGTAAAGGTTACCAGGGGTTTTTACAACATCGGTACCGATACCAAATGGTTTTTTAGTCCAAGCTCTAGCAAATATAAACATATTTATTAAGCTTAAGTGAGGAATAAATAATTATTTTTATCTAAACTTGGTACCGATACCAAAGAATTTTTGGAACCGATACCGAAAATAAAATAATAAAAAAATTTAATCCAAGGGATTAAAGAAAAAATGAGGGGGATTTCATTATGTTAAAAAGAACAAAGGTTATAGCTTGCTTAATGGCAACTATGATGATTGGTGGAGCTTTCGCAGGTTGCGGTAAGAGTGATTCTGGAAAAACTACTACAGGTGGAAAGGAAATTAAGATCTGGTCTCAATATACTGGAGAAAATTTAAAATGTGTAAAAGATTTAGCTGAAGCATGGGCTAAAGAAACTGGTAATAAAGTTAAGGTTACTGAAGATACAAAGGGATTTGATTCTTTGGTTCAAGCATCTAAAGGAAAGAATTCTCCAGATGCAGTAGTTGGTATAGCAAATGACCACTTAGGAACATTCCAAAAGGCAGATTTAATTGACGAAGTTCCAACCGGAACTATGGATGATAGTGATTATATTGAACCAGCATTAAAGGCTAGTTCAATTGCTGGAAAGAGATATGCAGTTCCACTAACACTAGAAACATACGTTTTATTCTATAATAAAGATAAGGTAAAGGAAGCTCCAAAGACTTGGGATGACCTTGTTGCTCAAGCAAAGACTCTTGGATTTAACTATGTATTAAATGATTTCTATTATAGCTTAGCTTTCATTCAAGCTAATGGAGGATATGTATTAAAGACATCTGATGATGGTACAGTAGATCCTAAGGATATAGGATTAAACAATGAAGGAGCTGTAAAAGGTCTTACAATGATTAATGATCTTGCTAATACTAGCAAATTAGTAAGCCCAAGTGTTACTGCAGAAGTAGCTAGAGGTAACTTCCAAAATGGAAAAGTTGCATTCTATCTAAGTGGACCATGGGATGTTGCAGCATTTAAGAAAGCAAATCTTAACTTTGGTGTAGCTACTTTCCCAGAAATAGTACCTGGAAAAGCTGTTCCAACAACTGCTGGAATTAAGTTCGCAGTAGTTCCAAAGAGCTCTCAAAATAAGACTGAAGCTTGGAGCTTTATGAAGTATTTAGCAAAGAATGGACCATACAAGCTATTCAAACAAACAGCAGCAATTCCTGTTCTTAAATCAGAACAAGCAAAGGATGAAATTAAAAATGATCCTATAACAAGTGTATTTGCAAAACAATCTGAATCAGCAATTCCAATGTCTTCTGCTCCTGAATTTGGAACTGTTTGGGATCCTGCTAAAAACAATATTACATTAATGATTACTAATAAACAAACTCCTAAACAAGCAGCAGATAATATAGTAAAACAAATGCAACAAAAAATTGCAACAATGAAATAATTTAAATGGGACGGGGAGAATTTTCTCCTCATCCCAATTTATAATAAGGAGGGAGAAAAATGAAGACTTCAAAGATGGACAAAGCTAGACCCTATTTATATGTATCACCATTAATGATATCAATATTTATATTAAGCTTTCTTCCAATAGTATATACAATCTATATTAGTTTTACTAATTATAATATTAATCATGTTAATGATTACTCATTTATTGGATTTGAAAATTATAAATCTATTTTAACAGGTGATTTACAACCTATATTTTTACCAGTATTTATATGGACTGTAATATTTGCCATTGGTTCAGCAGTTGGTACTTATCTAATTGGACTTATTTTTGCAATGATATTAAGCAATGAAAATATGAAAGAAAGAGGAGTGTACAAAGCTCTTTTAATTTTACCTTGGGCAGTTCCAGGATTAATATCTATGATGATATGGCAAGGTATGTTTAATGCAGAATATGGTGCAATTAATATGATTTTAATGAAGTTCCATATTATTAATACCAAAATACCTTGGTTACTAGATCCAACTTGGGCCAAAGTAGCTGTGTTTGTATTGAATTTCTGGTTAGGATTTCCATGGATGATGAATATATGCCTAGGGGCTCTTTCAGCAGTAGATAAGAGTTATTATGAAGCAGCAGAAATTGATGGAGCAACAAGATGGCAAAAATTTAGAAACATAACCTTACCTTCAATTACAGCTTCATCATTACCTCTTGTAATATCTTCTTTTGCAATGAATTTTAATAACTTCATGGTTCCATATATGCTTAATGAAGGTGGACCAGCTAAAATAGGTGTACAATATGCAGGAGCTACTGATTTACTTGGTGGAGCAGCATATAAGTTGACTGTAAGTACAAATAGATATGATTGGTCAGCAACACTAAGTGTTTTGATTTTCCTTGTGGTAGGAACATTAAGTATCATTCAAATGAAAAAGACTGGTGCTTTTGAGGAGGTAGAGTAAGATGGCAATGAATAATTTACAAACTAACATCAATACAAATCAATCTTCACCACAGTTGGATTTGAAATATAAAAAGAGATTATCAGGCAGAGAAAAAAGAGAATTATGGCTTCAGAGAGTATTTATTTGGTTATCAATTATAATAGTTGTGTTTCCAGTTGTATATATTATAGGAATATCATTTTCAAAAGGAAACGCAATAACTATGGATACTGTTTTCCCAAAAGAACTTACCTTAGACAACTATAAAACAATTCTTTCAGGTGAAAAACTCGATTTTAAGGGTGCATTTTTAAGAACTTGTATTGTTTGTGCAGGAGTTGGTCTTTTACAAATTGTTATGACAGCAACATCTGCCTATGCAGTATCAAAGATGAAATTCAAAGGAAGAAAATATGGACTATTTTCTTTATTAATTCTACAAATGTTCCCAGCAACTATGACTGTATCAGCAATTTTTGCTATAGTTAATGGTCATGATTTGCAAGGACAGTTGTGGGTTTTAATTCTAGTATTAGCGGGTGGTAGTGCATTTAATGTATGGCTATTGAAAAACTTTATGGATGGTATTCCAAAGGAATTGGATGAAGCCGCTAAAGTTGATGGTGCTTCAGAGTGGCAGATATTCACAAAGATAATCCTTCCATTGGCAAGACCGATGATAGCAGTAATGTTCTTCTTTTCCGTTCAAGGAACTTACAATGAGTTCATTATGTCTAATATGATATTAAATGATCCAGATTCACAGACAATAATGCCTCTACTAAGATCATATATAAATGGTCAATATGATACAAACTGGACAGTGTTTGCAGCAGGTTCAGTATTAGCATCAATTCCATTAGTAATACTATTTGCATTTTTACAAAAATATATTGAATCAGGTTTAGTAGCAGGAGCAGTAAAGGGTTAACGAATATAATTATCTATTTTAGATATTTTAATATACATTATTCACTAATTGATAAAGAAGTTGTAAAATAATAATAATTCATAGTTTTATGCATATAGAAATCTTGAAGGATGACTATGTCATCCTTGAGGTTTCTTCTAATATAATATAGAATTAATATTTACAAGTAATGAAATAAACTAGATGTAAGCATGGAGGATGAAAATGAATATAAAGGACATAGCACAATTATCAGGAGTGGGAGTAAGCACAGTTTCTAGGGTACTTAACAATCATTCTGATGTAAAGTTAAGTACAAGAGAAAAAGTACTGCAAATAATTGAAGAATATAATTATATACCAAACAATAGTGCTAGAGTTTTAAAACAAAATAATACTAAAAATATAGGTTTGTTAGTAAAGGGAGTTTTTAATCCATTTTTTTCTGAAATGATTAACATAATAGGAAGCAAAGTAGATTCTGCTGGATATACAATGATTCTTGAGCAGAATGATTATAATATATATCAAGATGTGGATAATGTAATTTCTTTTGCAAAAGAAAAGAAATTGCAGGGAGTTATATGTCTAGGTGGAAACTTTATTGATATTAAAGATGATAGTTTTGCCAGCTTAAATATACCTATTGTCTTAACCTCTGTAAATACATTATCAAAAAAAGGGAAGAAAACATATTCGTCAGTTGGAATTGATGACGTAAAAGCTACTTATGAAGTAACAAAATATTTAATTAGTTTAGGACATAGAGATATTGCACTTATTTTAGGTAAAGATGATGATATAGGGATAAGTTGGTGGAGACTCAACGGTTACAAAAATGCATTAAATGATAGTAATATACCACTAAAAGATGAATATATTCTAATTGGTGAGTATGAAAGTAGACGATCCTATGAAGTTACGAAAAAGTTGTTATTAAAGAATAAAAATATAACTGCTATATTCTGTTTATCAGATATTATGGCAATCGGAGCAGCAAAAGGAATTATAGATAGTGGATTAAAAATTGGAAAAGATATTTCACTAATAGGATTCGATGGTATGGATTATAGTGAATTTTACAATCCAGCTATCACTACAGTTAAGCAGCCTAAAACATTAATGGCAGAGACAAGTATAAAACTATTATTAGATTTAATAAAAAATAGCATTGAAAATCAACACATACTATTAAATACTGAATTAATCGAACGTGAGTCATGTAGAAGAATAAAGTAATAATTTAATTAATGAGGTGATAAACGATGGAAAGAGGTAGCGGAATATTAATGCACATTGCTTCTTTACCAGGAAAGTACGGCATCGGTACCTTTGGTAAAGAAGCTTATAACTTTGCGGATTTCTTGAAAAAATCTGGTCAAAAGTATTGGCAGATACTGCCTTTAGGACAGACCAGTTATGGAGACTCTCCTTATCAATCTTTTTCTGCATTTGCAGGCAATCCATACTTTATAGATTTTGATATCTTAGAGCAAGAAGGATTATTGAATAAAGCAGATTATGAAAATATTAATTGGGGAGATAATACAGAAAAAATTAATTACAGTTTGTTGTTTGTAGAAAAATACAAAGTGTTAAGAAAAGCATTTAAGAATTTTAAGGGTAAAGAAGATAGTGAAATAGAAAAGTTTAAAGAAGAACAATCTTTATGGTTGGAAGATTATAGCTTGTATATGGCTATAAAAAATCATTTTGGTATGAAAAGTTGGCAGCAATGGGACGAAGATATAAAGTTTAGGCATTCAGATTCTGTTAAACGTTACACTAAAGAACTAAATGAAGAAATAGAATTTTGGATTTTCCTTCAATACCACTTCTTTAAGCAATGGCAAGCATTAAAAGCTTATGTAAATAAGCAAGGCATTGAAATAATTGGAGATATTCCAATTTATGTTGCTGAAGATAGTGCAGATTGTTGGGCAAATCCAAAAGCATTTATGTTTGATCCGGATACGTTAAAACCAACAAAGGTTTCTGGATGTCCACCGGATAGCTTTGCTATTACTGGTCAACTTTGGGGAAATCCAATTTATAATTGGGAATACCACGAAGAAACTGAGTATTCATGGTGGATAGACAGAATGAGAGAAAGTTTGAAAATATATGATGTGCTTAGAATAGATCATTTTAGAGGTTTTGAGTCATACTGGTCAGTGCCAGCTGAGGATAAAACAGCAGAAAATGGCGAATGGGTAAAGGGACCGGGAATAAAACTATTTGATGCTATTAAAGAGGAATTAGGAGAACTTAATATAATAGCTGAAGATTTAGGGTTCATGACAGATGAAGTTATAGCTTTTAGAAAGGCTACTGGATTCCCAGGAATGAAGGTACTTCAATTTGGATTTGGAGGACCAGACAGTTCATATTTACCACATAACTTTGAAGATAGAAAATGGGTTGTGTACACAGGAACCCATGATAATGATACCTTTAGAGGTTGGTATGAGAAAACAGGATCTAAGCAAGAAACTAACTTTGCAAGAAAATATTTATATTTAAATAAAAAAGAAGGATACAACTGGGGTTTTATAAGGGGAGTGTGGAGCAGTATAGGTGATACTGCAATAGCATTGATGCAAGACTTTTTAAATCTTGGCAATGAGGCAAGAATTAATGTTCCATCAACCTTAGGAAACAATTGGACTTGGAGATTAAAAGAAGGATTATTAACAGATAAGCTAGCAGAAAAAATTTATTATATAACTAAAACTTATGGAAGGTGTGAATAGGAATATGAAGAGACAAGAAATAATAAAAGGAATGGAAAAATATCTTAAAGTAAAATACGGAGTAAAAATTGAAGAAGCAAAAGAATATGAAATATTTAATGCCTTATCATTAACTCTTCTTGAAGGGATTGTAGATGATTGGAATAAGACTACAGACGAATACAGTAAACACAAAAAAGCTTATTATTTTTCAGCAGAATATTTAATGGGAAGAGCCTTAGGAAATAACTTGATAAGTTTAGGTTTATATGATGAAGTTAAGGATATTCTAGAACAATATAATATTAATATTAACAAGATAGAAGAAATAGAAGAAGATGCTGGTTTAGGTAATGGTGGTCTTGGAAGACTTGCTGCATGTTTCATGGATTCAGCAGCTACATTAGATATGCCTTTAACAGGATATGGAATCAGATATAGTAATGGATTATTCAATCAAAAATTTGTAGATGGTTTCCAAATGGAAGAAGCTGATAATTGGTTAAAATATGGAGATCCATGGAGTGTAAGAAAAGATAGAGATACACAAATCGTTGAGTTCTCAGATATGAAAGTTAAAGCTGTACCTTATGATACTCCTATCATCGGATATGGCACTAAAAATATAAATACTTTAAGACTTTGGAAATGTGAAGCAATCAATGAATTTGATTTTAATGAATTTAATGATCAAAAATATGATAAAGCAGTTAAGTTAAAGAATAGAGCAGATGATATATCAAGAGTTTTATATCCTAATGATTCAAATCAAGAAGGAAAGTTATTAAGATTAAGACAACAATACTTTTTAGTTAGTGCTTCATTAAAAGACATTCTTAAGAAGCATAAAGAAAAGAATGGTGAGATCACTAAAGAATTCTCAAGTTTGCATGCAGTTCAATTAAATGATACTCATCCAACTCTTGCAATACCTGAATTTATAAGAATTTTAGTTGATGAAGAAAACGTAAAGTTTGAAGATGCATTAGAAATAGCTAAGAAGGTTTTTGCTTATACAAACCATACAATTTTAGCAGAAGCATTAGAAAAATGGGATGTAAAATTAATAAAGAAATTATTCCCAAGAATACATGCTATTATTGTTGAGATTGATAAGAGTTTAGCTAAAGAATTAAAGTCTAAGGGATATACTGATATATCAGATTTTAAGATAATTGCAAACAGACAAGTTAGAATGGCTAATTTAGCAATTTACGTGTCAAGCGCAGTTAATGGAGTTGCTCAACTTCATACTGATATATTAAAGGATACTGAACTTAATAATTGGTACAAGTTATATCCTACTAAGTTCCAAAACAAGACAAATGGTATAACTCCAAGAAGATGGTTAAGATTATGTAATCAAGAATTATCAGCATTAATAACAGAGCTACTTGGCAGTGAGGCTTGGGTTAAGGATTTATCTTTATTAGAAGGTTTGAAGAAATTTGAGAATGATGAAAAAGTATTGAAGAGATTCATGGATATTAAGCATAAAAAGAAAGAACAATTAGCAGATTATATCAAAGAAAACCATGGAATCGAACTTAATCCAGATTCATTATTTGATATTCAAATCAAGAGATTACATGAATATAAGAGACAATTATTAAATGCATTCTACATTTTAGATTTATATTATAGAGTAAAAGAAAATCCATCAATGGATATTCCTCCTGTAACATTTATATTTGGAGCTAAGGCATTCCCAGGATATAGAAGAGCTAAAGCTATAGTCAAATTTATAAATGAAATAGGAAGAATGGTTAACAATGATGCATCAATCAATGGAAAGATAAAGGTTGTATTTGTTGAGAATTACAGAGTATCATATGGAGAAAAATTATTCCCAGCAGCAGATTTATCTAAACAAATTTCTACTGCAGGAAAAGAAGCTTCAGGTACTGGTAACATGAAGTTTATGTTAAATGGAACACCTACATTCGGAACTTTAGATGGTGCCAATGTTGAAATAGCTCAAGCTAGTGGAGAAGATAATAACTTCATATTTGGATTAAAAGTTGAAGAAATCGAAGCTCTTAAGGGTAAATATTCAACTGAAGAATTCTATAGCAAGAACAAGGATTTAAAGAAAGTTATAGATTCATTAATTGATGGAACTTTTGATGATGGTGGTTCTGGAGACTTCCAAGACTTATATAATTCATTAATGAAAGAAGGAGATCAATACTTCTTATTAGCAGATTTTGAATCTTTCAAAGCAACTGAAGATCAAGTGTTTGCTGCATACAAAGATGAGAAGAAGTGGGCTCAAAAGTGTTTCGCTAATGTATGTAATTCAGGGGTATTCTCAAGTGATAGAACCATACTTCAATACTGTGAAGAAATATGGAATATCAAAAAGACTCCTATTAAATAAGCCTTATAATAATAATATAAATAAAAGGTTCTTTAGAAGTAATATTTTCTAAAGGACCTTTTTAAATAAAATTGGAGGATGATTATGGAAGAGGTATATAAATTAGGCCGTGGACAATGGAAAACAATAGAACAAGGCAATGAACTTTTATGGATGATAGGTAATGGAATAGGAGGATATGCAAATCAAACAGTAAGTGGAGGAGGAGCCATGTCCTTTAACGGGTATTTAATAGCTTCTTTAAATCCTCCTGTAAGCAGATATTTGGTATTTACAAGAACTCAAGAAGAACTTCTTATTGGGAAAAGAAAATATGATTTAACTTCTCAACAGTATATTAATTTTTCTAAAAATGGTCAACAATATCTTCAAAGATTTTTATTTGATAGCGTACCTGAATATAGTTATAAAGTTGAAGATGTTAGTATTAAGAAAAGTATTGCCATGGAGTATGGTCATAATACAGTAGTAGTTTGTTATGAAGTTGACAACGGAAGTGAAGATATTAAGTTAAATATAGTTCCACTATTTAATTATAGGGCAGCTGGAGAAACTACAGAAAAAGCACAATTGGATTTTATGGTTACAAAGCATGATAATTATTTAAATCTTATACCAAAAGAAAATAATCAAATGAGTATTGATTTTCAAATTTCAGAAGGAAGTTTTTATGATAGAAACCAGATACCAGTAAGTATGGCTACACCTAATTATCTAATTGAAGAAAACCATTACTATATGATAGATAATAGAACTGGATATTTAGGCTTAGACAATCATTATACTCCTTACGAAGTGCATATAGATGTTAAAGCCTTTGAGCATAAAAAATTCTATGTTAAGTGTACTACAGAAGGGCTAAACAATCGAGATGGTTTTGAAATTTTAAATGAATATAGAGAAAGAGCTGACAGATTAGTAAGAAATGCAGGGTATGATAATGGCTTTATAAATAACTTGGTAAAGGCTGCAGATCATTTTATTGTTAAAAGAAATAGCACAGAACTTAAAACAATTTTGGCTGGATTCCCATGGTTCACGGATTGGGGCAGAGATACAATGATTGCTTTTGAAGGCTTGCTGCTTGTAACAAAAAGATTTGAAGATGCAAAAGAAATTTTGGAATCCTTTGCAAAGTATATAAAGAATGGATTGGTTCCAAATCTATTTCCTGATGAGAATACAGAACCTGGTTATAACACTGTAGATGCGTCACTTTGGTATTTTCAAGCTGTGTATAAGTATTTAATGTATACAAGAACAGAGGAAGCTTATAGTTTTATTAAGGAAAAAATATATCCTAAGTTGATAGAAATTTTCAAAGCGTACTCTACCAAAACAGATTTTTCTATAGGTATGGATGAGGATGGATTGATTTATGCTGGAGGCGGCTTAGATCAAGTAACTTGGATGGATGTTAGAGTTGGAGATTATGTAGTAACACCAAGACACGGTAAACCAGTAGAAATAAATGCTCTTTGGTATAACGCTCTATGCATTATGGAAGAGTTGAGTTTTAAATTTGGTGAAAGTACGGATACTTATTCTAAGCTTAAGCAACAAGTTAAAGTATCATTTAATGATAAGTTCTGGAATGAAGAAAAACATTGCTTATATGATGTGGTTGATGACAATGATTCATCAATAAGGCCAAATCAAATTTGGGCTGTATCCTTACCATTTTCAGTGCTAGAAAGAGAAAAGGAAAAGAGTGTTGTTGAAATTGTATATAAGCATTTATATTCAACTTATGGTTTGAGATCATTATCATTTATGGATGAAAGATTTAAACCTAAATATATAGGTAAGTTATTAAATAGAGATTGTGCTTATCACATGGGAACAACTTGGGGATTTTTAATCGGACCTTTTATCACAGCCTACTGCAAGGTAAATGATGATTCAAAAGAAGCTCTTGAAAAAGCTAAAGAAATGTGTGAAGTTTTTGAAGATCACATGAAGGATGGTTGTATAAATGGTATAGCAGAAATTTTTGATGGTGAATTCTCATCAACAAGTAGAGGCTGTTACACACAAGCATGGAGTGTTGGAGAAGTTTTAAGGGCTTATGCTTATGTAATTGAAAAGTATTAAATTAATTAGAATTTATATATTGAAATTTACGATGAGGTGATAACAATGATTTTAGAAGAGGTTATGAATGAAAAATACAATTATGATGGGGAGCTAGGTGCCATATACTCTAAGGAAAGAACTAAGTTTATTTTATGGACACCAGCAGCTGAAGAAGTAAGATTAATTATTTATAGTAAAGATGGAAGAGAGTATAATAGCACTCCAGGAAATATTGTAGCAATGGAAAGTAAGGATAACGGAACTTGGCAGACTGAGCTTATTGGTGATTTAGATGGAGTATTTTATAACTATATAGTTACTAATAATGGAATATCTAATGAAGTTATAGATCCTTATGCAAAGGCTGTAGGAGTTAATGGAGATAGAGGGATGGTAGTGGATTTAAGTTCTGCTAATCCTGAAGGCTTTGATAATGATATTAAGCCAGAATTTAAGGATGCCACTGACTCTATTTTATATGAAATGCACATTAGAGACTTTTCTATAAATCAGAACTCAGGAGTAGAAGAAAAATATAGAGGCAAATATAGTGGTGTATGGCAAAAGCATACTAAAATCCCTGGTACTGAAGAGAGTACTTGTCTGCAGCATGTCAAAGAACTTGGAGTAACACATGTGCATTTGTTGCCAACTTTTGATTATGCTTCTGTAGATGAATCAAAATTAGATGAACCTCAATTTAATTGGGGGTATGATCCTAAAAACTATAACGTACCAGAGGGATCTTATTCAATAAATCCATATGAAGGAAAGTTAAGAATAAATGAATTTAAGACTATGGTAAAAGAACTGCATAAGGAAGGAATCAGAGTTGTAATGGATATGGTTTATAATCATACCTTCAAATCTATAGATTCAAACTTCAATTTTATAGCTCCTGGCTACTATTACAGACAAGATTCTAATGGAAATTTATCAAATGGTTCTGCCTGTGGAAATGAATTGGCTTCTGAAAGATATATGGTAAGAAGATATATTGTAGATTCTGTAGTTTATTGGGCAAAAGAGTATCATGTTGATGGTTTTAGATTTGATTTAATGGCCTTGCATGATATTGAAACTATGAAGGAAATAAGAAGAAGGTTAGACGAAATTGATAAATCAATAATAATGTATGGGGAAGGATGGAATGGAGGAGAATCACCATTAAAATTTGAAGAAGCAGCTTTTAAGAAGAATACAGTTAAGTACGGTGATATGCAAATTGCGGCCTTTAGTGATGATGCAAGAGATGGAATAAAGGGAAATGTATTTTTTGCTGATGATAAGGGCTTTGTTAATGGGAAGAAAGGACTTGAGGAAGTAATAAAGTTTACTGTAACTGCTTCTACTAAACATGATGGTGTAGATTATAGTAAGTTAAATTATTCAGAGTTTCCTTGGGCCAATGAACCTTATCAAACAGTTAATTATGTTTCAGCTCATGATAATTTTACTTTATGGGATAAGCTACAAAATACAAATCCTGAAGCCTCAAAGGATGAGTTGATAAGGATGAACAAATTAGCTGCTGCAATAGTGCTCACTTCTCAAGGATTAGTATTTTTCCAAGCTGGAGAAGAATTTGCAAGGACAAAGGTTAATGCTGATGGAACATTAAATGAAAATAGTTATTGCTCACCAGATAGTGTGAATTATCTTGATTGGGATAGATGTCTTGAATATAAATCTCTTGTTGAGTATTATAAAGGCTTAATACGATTAAGAAAGAGTCATAAAGTATTTAGAATGAATAGCAGCAGTGAAATAAGGGAAAAGTTGATGTTTTTAAATAAAGGAGTACATTTTAATGAAGATGGAGTAGTGGGATTTGTTCTAAATGAAATTAACTGTAACAATAACTGCAATCAAATAGTTGTAATATATAATGCAAATGATGAATCTGTTGATGTGGATTTAAAAAGTAATGGATGGTCTTTATTAGTTAATGAAGATAAAGCAGGTAATGAAGAAATTCAATATATAGAACAAGATGTGATTAATGTAAAAAGGAAGAGTTGTTATGTATTAATCAAGTGAAAATTCATTCGGGTTGGGGTTGATCCCTATCTGAATCTTAGTTGAATTTACATACTCAAGGGGTGCCTAGGGCAGGAGTGAGCAGCTAAACATGAATGACTAGGATTGTTCTATCATTTAAGGGGGAATGAAATTGATAGAGGTTAAGAATCTTAAAAAAGAATTTAAGATGAGCAAGAAGTATCCAGGTTTCAAGGGGGCAATTAAATCATTTTTCTCAAGAGAATATACAGTAAAAGCTGCAGTAAATGATATAAGCTTTAATATTGCAGACGGAGAGGTGGTTGGTTATATAGGTGCTAATGGTGCTGGCAAATCAACCACAATTAAAATGATGACAGGTATATTAACGCCAACTAGCGGAACTGTGTTGGTAAATGGGGTAGTTCCTTATGAGCAAAGAGAAAAGAATGCTAAGGATATAGGGGTAGTATTTGGACAGAAAACTCAGTTGTGGTGGGACTTACCTATATCTGAGACCTTCTCTTTGCTAAAGGATATTTATGATGTAGGTGATAAAGAGTATAAGGAGAGAATGGAGTTTTTAAATGAAGTACTTGAATTAGATGAGTTCATGCTAAGGCCAGTTAGAACTTTATCTTTAGGCCAAAGAATGAGGGCGGATTTGGCAGCGGCTTTTATTCATAATCCTAAAATAATATATTTAGATGAACCTACTATAGGTTTAGATGTAGTGGTTAAAGAAAATGTAAGAAAAGCTATAAAATTAATCAATGAGCAATTTGGAACTACAATAATATTAACTACTCATGATTTGAATGATATTGAAGAGTTATGTAGCAGAATAATAATTATTGATTCAGGTAGCATTCTTTATGATGGAAGTCTTACTCAGATTAAAGAAAAGTATGGATACATGACCAATATTGAGGTTCAAATCAATAGAGTTGTAAAGTATGAAGAATTATGTTTTATTAAAGAACTTGATGAAAAAGATACAAGTATTACTATTTTAAATAATAAGATTTCTATTAATTTTAACAAAAACAACATAAGTATTGCAGATATATTGGGAAAACTTATGGCCAAATTTAATATAGTTGATTTCACTGTGCGTGAGACAAGCATCGAGGATATAGTAAAGAAGATTTACAGAAGTGAGGTGTAGATAATGAAAAAAATTATCAAGCAAGTAAAGACTTATCTACCTTTTGCAACTAATGTATTTCAAAAGAATTTATCCTATAAAGCAAATGTAATTATTTTTTTAATTGGAGAAGCTATGATGCTTGCAGTTAGTTATTATTTATGGAGAGCTATATATAGCAGTTCTCCAGATAAAATAATTAAGGGGTTCTCTTTAAATGAAATGATTATATATGTACTTGTTTCATTTCTTACAGCTTTAATTATAAGTGTTGATATAACTTATGATATATCAAATGAAGTTAAAGATGGCTCTATTGCAATAAACTTAATTAGACCTATAAGCTATGAGAAGAGAATGTTATTCCAAGCTTTTGGAAATGTAATGTATAATTTTTTGATCATATTTATACTCGCTTTTATAGCAATTAATATTTTGTTTTATAGCTACAACGGGAATATAAATATTGTAAATATACTTTTGTATTTTGTAAGCATAATATTGGGGTTACTAATAAATTTTTATTTTAGTTATTCTTTTGCTTTATTATCTTTCAAAATTACGAATATGTGGGGATTATCACAGATTGTAAAAGCTCTTATAGAACTTTTATCAGGAGCATTGATTCCAATAGTGTTTTTCCCAAAATCTGTGCAGATATTATTTAACTTTTTACCGTTTAGCTCGTCTATATATACTCCTACAATGATTTATTTAGGTAAGCTTACTGGAGTATCTCTCGTAAAAGCTATAGCGTTGCAATTAGCGTGGGTGCTTCTCTTAATGTTTATAGCAAGAACTATGTGGAATGCATTAATTAAGAAGCTTACCATCTTAGGAGGTTAGGAGCTATGAAGAAATATTTAAGAATATATGTAAAGTTTGTAGGACAATATGTGAAGTCATTAATTGAATATAAAGCAGATTTTATACTAGGATTAATAGGATTTGTTTTGGTGCAATTTACAGGAGTATTATTTATTCAATTGATATTCAATGCAATTCCTAACTTAAAAGGATGGAGCTTCTATGAGATTTTATTTATATACGGTTTTGCTCAGATACCAAGAGGGATAGATCATATATTTACAGATAATTTATGGATTTTGAGTGGAAGAATAGTGGTACAAGGACAATTTGACAGATATTTATTGAGACCTTTAAATCCACTATTTCAGTTATTAGCTGAAAGGTTTCAACCAGATGGATTTGGTGAATTAATAATAGGAATTATATTATTAGTAACTTCAGCTACAAAGTTGCATATTAGCTTTAGCTTCATTTCAGTATTATTACTGATATTTGCTGTGATTTGTGGGGCATTTATATATTCAGCCTTAAAGTTAGCAGTTTCAAGCATAGCATTTTGGATTAAGTTTGCTCAATCATATTTATTTATGACTTATCAACTAAGTGCGTTTGCTAAGTATCCTATAGGAATTTATCCCAAAGGAATAAGGTCATTATTGACCTTCGTTATTCCATTTGCTTTTACAGGATATTTTCCAGCAGCGTATTTTTTAGGAAAGGAAAACTTATTCAATGGTGTTATACTAACATTTTTAATAGCTATCATTGGAAGTATTATATCTTATATTATCTGGTTAAAGGGTATGAGTAGATATGAGAGTAGTGGAAGTTAGAGGGGGATATTATGAGGAAGATTAAAAAGAGATTAAGTATTTTATTATGTATACTTTTATGCGTGGTTTTTACAGCAGGTTGTTCTTCAGAAGAATATAAGAATGATACAAGCACTAAGGTGCCATTTTCATGGAGAAATGCAACAGTGTATTTTGCATTAACTGATAGATTTTTAGATGGAGATTCTAGCAATAATCATTCATATGGAAGAGAGCTTGATGCTAATGGCAAAGAGTATGCAAATTATAAACAACAGCCTGCTACTTTTCATGGTGGAGATATAAAAGGTTTAACTCAAAAGATAAAAGATGGATATTTTACAGACTTAGGTGTAAATGCAATTTGGATTACATCTCCTTTTGAACAGATTCATGGATGGATTGGAGGGGTTGGGTTTAGACATTATCCTTACCATGGCTATTATGCCTTAGACTATACTTCATTGGATGCTAACGTAGGAACCAAGGAACAGTTTAAAGAGTTTGTAGAAACAGCTCATAAAAATGGAATTAGAGTTGTACTAGATGTAGTACTTAATCATGCAGGATATGCAACTTTAAAAGATATGGACGAGTATGGTTTTGGAAAACTAAATGATGGATGGAAGGATTACTATTATGGAGATCCTAAAAGCGCTAAAGGTGAAAATGATGAGACATTTATTGATAAGAGCAGCAAAGAAGCTTGGGCAAAATGGTGGGGACCTCAATGGGTAAGATCATCTAAAGGTTATGCTGGATACACAGGAGAAGAAAGTGGGCCTGATCAAGAGATTTGCCTTTCAGGTTTGCCTGATTTTAAAACTGAAACAGAAAATGATCCAGGAATACCTGCACTATGGAAGACCAAATGGACAAAGGAAGGTAGATATGATCAAGAGGTAAACAAGCTAAAGAATTATTTTAGTACTTCAGGAAAGAAACCTACAGTTTCTAATTACTTAGTTAAGGAAGTGTCAGATTGGGTAAGAGAGTACGGTATTGATGGATTTAGATGTGATACAGCAAAACATGTAAATTTAGAGACATGGAAAGCTTTAAAAGAAGCGTCAACTGAAGCCTTAAGAGATTGGAAAAAAGCAAATCCAGATAAAAAGGTTGATGATTCGGAATTTTGGATGACTGGAGAGGTTTGGGACCATGGAGTTCAGAAGGATGCATACTTTGATAATGGATTTGATTCTTTGATTAATTTCCAATTCCAAAAGGCGTTAGTGGATATTAAGGATATTGATGGTATTTATAGTGACTATGCTGATAAGATAAATTCAGACACAAGTTTTGATATGCTTAGTTATATATCTTCACATGATACTACATTATATAACAGAGAAGATTTGATTAATGGTGGAACAGGTTTATTATTGGTACCAGGAGCAGCTCAAATTTTTTACGGTGATGAAACTGCAAGGCCTTTAGCGTTTGAGGATTGTGCTTATGAAGATCAAAAGCTTAGAGGGGATATGAACTGGAACTCTATAAATAAAACAGTATTATCACATTGGCAGAAACTTGGCAGATTTAGAAGAGCTCATTTAGCTGTTGGAGCAGGTGAGCATGCAAAGATTAGTGATTCACCATATACTTTCAGTAGAATTTATAAACAGGGTAATATTGAAGATAAGGTGGTATGTGTAATAGGAGCTAATTCGAAAGAAAAAACTGAGATTAATGTTTCAACTGTGTTTAAAGATGGAACTAAGGTAAGAGATGCATATACAGGTAAAACAGCTAAAGTTAAGAATGGAAAGGTTAAATTTACGTCAGATAAAAATGGAGTAATACTTGTAGAAGAAGAAAAATAAGGTGTCTAAAAATAAGTAACGAGTAGATGAGCCTATTTATTTTTGTAAGATGCTCAAATATATAAAAGTCAAGCTTATATAGAATGCTTTAGATTTATATTTAAATCTAAGGTATTCTATTTTTTCTAAAAGTTACCTCATATAATTTTTGAAAAAACCTTTGACAAATTTCAAGAGAATGAATACAATATAAATATATCATAGTAAACATATAGGAATTACAGTGATTAAATGCAATGATAAGAAATAGTAACATGATGGATACTATAAGAGAGGAATCCTCTAGGCTGAAAAGGATTCTTAGTGAAAGTTATGCGAATGCCTCTTTGAGCTCTGCTTCGAAACTATAGTAGATGGCAGCGGGAACTCCCGTTAAAGAGTTAAGGTATGGAAGTACTGAATAAATGAGATATTGCTTAATTATGTTGGGCAATAAATTAGAGTGGAACCGCAGAATATACCCCTGCCTCTATAGTTATATAGAGGCAGGGGTTTTTTATTCTTTAGGAAATTATAAGTTTTGGGTTTGAAAAGTTTTTAAGGAATCTAAAAATGGAATAGTATATAAAGCTATGTGTTTTCAGATCCTTAAACAGAAAAAGAAAAATAAAATTAGGAGATGGTAAAAATGAGTTCAAAACAATACTTTGATAATATTGCTACTAGTTGGAATGGAATGAGAAGTGAATACTTTCAAGATGAATTAAGTGAAAAACTTATTGAAAATATAAATCCTGAAAGTAGGATTTTAGCTGATCTAGGTTGTGGCACAGGATTTATTTCCTTAAAACTGGCTCAAAAAAATCCAGATATAGTTTTTGCTGTTGATCAATCTTCAAATATGTTAAAGGAACTAAGAAAGGCAAGTACAAAATTAGAATTAAATAATTTGTATCCAATAAGATCAACTCTTACAGATTTAGCTTTATTTGATGAATCTGTAGATGCAATAACTATTAACATGGCACTCCATCATGTGATTGAGGCAAACAAAGCAATTAAGGAAATGTATAGAGTTCTTAAGAGTTCTGGAAAAGTTATAATATCAGATGTGTATAAACATGATGGGCAATGGGCAAAGGAAGAAATGTTTGATGAATGGTTAGGATTTAAAGAAGAGCAAATTGAATTTTGGTTAGAAGATGCTGGATTTCAAGACATTAATATTATAGATACAGGATTAAAAGCAAAAGGTCATTCTAGTAAGGGTGAATATACTGAAACGGGAATTTTTATAGCTACAGCAGTAAAAATATAATAAATATAGGTAAAAATGGAGGAAGGAAAATGAAAATAGAATCGTTATTAATTCACGGTGGAGTAGATGGAGATGAAAGAACAGGAGCAGTCAATATACCAATATATCAAACGTCTACCTATAAGCAACCAGAGTTTGGAGTAAATAAAGGTTATGAATATTCAAGAACAGGAAATCCAACAAGAGAAGCTTTGGAAATACTTATAGCAGAGTTAGAAGGTGGAATTGGAGGTCTTGCATTTGCTAGTGGTATGGCAGCAACTACAGCAGTACTGTCATTATTTAAAAGTGGAGACACTATTATAATTCCAGATAATTTGTATGGTGGTAATTTTAGAGTATTGGATAAGGTGTTTAGTAACTTTAATATAGGATATAAAATTGTAAACACAACAAATATAGAGGAGATAGTAGAAGTATTAGAAAATTCAAAAGAGAAGGGTGATATAAAAGGTATTTTCATAGAGAGTCCAACCAATCCACTTATGGATATTACTGATATTGAGCTAGTTTCTAAAATAGCAAAGAAGTATGGAGTTTTAACCATAGTAGATAATACGTTTATGACGCCATATCTTCAAAAACCATTAGAGTTAGGGGTGGATATAGTTGTTCACAGTGCCACAAAATATCTAGGCGGTCACAGTGACTTGGTTGCAGGTTTAGTTGCGGTTAAAGAAAAATCACTTTGGGATAAACTTCATTTTATACAGAATTCCACAGGCGGAGTTTTAGCACCTTTTGATGCATTTTTATTAATCAGAGGAATTAAGACACTTGGAGTTAGAATGGATAGACATGAACAAAATGCAAATGAGGTAGTTAAGTATCTAAAGAATAATGAATATGTGGAAAAAATATATTATCCCGGGTTAGAAGATAGTAAGGGATATGAAATACAAAAGAAGCAGGCAAGAGGATTTGGTGGTGTTTTATCCTTTGTTTTAAATGAGAGAATAGATTATAAAAAATTCCTAGGAAGTTTAAGTATAATCACTTTTGGAGAAAGCTTAGGAGGAGTAGAATCATTGATCTGTCATCCAGCTTCAATGACTCACGGAGCAATTCCATATGAAATAAGACAAAAGGTAGGAATAGTGGACAACTTGGTACGATTATCTGTAGGACTTGAAAATATAGAAGATTTAATCAAAGATATTGAAAATGCTTTGGAGGAAAGTAAGAAATGAAATATATAAATGATATACGTGAGCTTATAGGAAATACTCCATTAATAAAATTGAATAATATAGGAGTGAAAGAAGGGGTCAACGTATTTGCTAAGCTTGAATGTTTTAACCCGGGAGGAAGTGTTAAAGATAGAATTGGAGTTTCAATGATTGAAGGCGCTGAAAAGAAAGGAAAATTGAAGAAAGCTTATACAATAATTGAAGCAACAGCAGGCAATACAGGATTAGGGATTGCCATGGCTGCTATAAATAAAGGTTATAATGTTATATTTGTAGTTCCTACTAAGTTTTCTATGGAGAAACAAAAGTTAATGAAGGCTTTAGGGGCAACAATAATAAACACACCTAGAGAAGAAGGAATGTTAGGGGCTGTAAAAGTCACTGAAGAATTGCTAAAGACTGTTGAGAATAGCATAAGCTTAGAGCAATTTCAGAACTTAGATAATCCAAGAGTTCATTATGAGCAGACAGGACCAGAAATATATGAAGCTTTGGAGGGGCAAATTGATTATTTTGTAGCTGGTGCAGGTAGTGGGGGAACTTATACTGGAATAGCAAAATATTTAAAAGAAAGAAACAGTAATATAAGAGGAATTTTAGCTGATCCAGCTGGCTCTACCATGGGGGGAGGAGTAGCAGGCTGCTACAATATAGAAGGCATAGGCAATGATTTTATACCAACAACTATGGATATGAATTTAGTTGATGAGGTTATAAAGGTTGATGATGAGGGGGCTTTTAAAAATATAAGACTTTTGGCATCAAAAGAGGGGTTAATTGTAGGTTCATCTTCAGGAGCTGCATTACAAGCTGTATTAAAACTAGCTGAGAGAATAGATAATGGCAATATAGTAACTGTATTTCCAGACAGGGGAGATAGGTATATAAGTAAGGGAATATTTGATTAAAGTTAAAACCATCTAAATGGAAGTATTGATTTAGATGGTTTTCTTTTTTGTGTTCAGTATCTAGTTAAAAAAATAGAAACAGTAGACAGTTTTATGTAAAAACAAATCTGTCTACTGTATAGAAAAATCAAGATAACGTTATTTAACAATAGTGCTAATTTTGTTATTTTTTATATAAACTCTAGCAGTTCTTCTTCCTATAAGGCAAAGAGGTTCATAATTTATTGTGTTAGTTATCTTGGCAAAATCATCTGCGTCAAACTTTACATCTTTATCTCTACCTAAGATAATAACCTCATCATTTAAATTAACCCCATCTATATCAGTTACATCAACCATACATTGATCCATGCACACATTTCCTACTATTGGAGCAAGCTTACCGTGAATAATTACGTAACCCTTGTTTGATAAAGCTCTTGGATAACCATCTCCATAGCCTACTGGAATGGTAGCTATAATACTTTGTTTTTTTGTTTGAAAGTTTTTGCCGTAGCCTACGAAGTTATTTTCTTCAAGGGTTTTAAGATGTACAATTTTAGTTTTCCAAGTAAGAACAGGTTTAAGCTTTAAGTTTTCTTTCTCTACTTCCTCTGAAGGATAGTATCCATATTGAATTATTCCAGGTCTTACATTATCAAAGCAAGTCTTAGGTAAGTCTATAATTGCAGCACTGTTGGCAATGTTTTTTTCACCTAAAGAACAATTAAGTTCTTTTAGTCTATCTTGGAACCAATTATATATATCTAGTTGATATTCAGAATAAGTTTTATCTTTATAATCAGCTGTAGAAAAGTGAGAGAATGTACTGCAGATATTTAAATTACTCATAGAACATATTGAAGAAATTTCTTCTACACTTTCTTCACTTTTTCTAAATCCAATTCTTCCCATGCCAGTATCTAAAGCTATGTGTATGTTACAGATTTTATTTAATTCCTTAGCTCTATTATTTAGTTTAAAGGCAAAATCATATGAAGAAATTGTGGGCTCTATATTATATTTCAATAAAGAGTCTATAGTTGAATCTAAGCTAATTCCTAATAATAATATTTCACAATCTATGTTGCTTTCTCTAAGTTCTATAGCTTCAACAATATTGGCTACAGCTAATTTTGTTACTCCATTTTCTAAAAGAGTTTTGGAAATTTCAACAGCCCCATGACCATAAGCATTGGCCTTTACTACTCCAATAACTTGACTTGGAGCAACTCTGTCTTTTATTTCATTTATATTAAAAGCAAAATTATCTAAATTAATTTCAGCCCAAAGTGGGTGTAAAAGATCTAAATTTTTATTCATCTAAGTTTATCCTCTTTTCTATTTAAGTTTAGCTTGATTATAGCAAAATAGCTAAGGTTTTATAAGTACCACTAAAGTTATTTTTTCTATTAAGAGTGGATATGTATATATACATTGTTAAAAATTACAAAAAAGTTGTTTTATTTTGAAATAAATTATAGTATAATTAGGTAAAAGGAAATAAATTCAAATGTAAACGTTGTGTGCGAGAGGCGATTTCATGAGCAGAAAGGTAACATTAAGCAAAATTATATTAAGTGTAATATTAACTATTATTTTTCTTATTATTATATTGAAGTTAACAGTTGTAAATACGTCAAAGGAAAATGTAAATTCTGAAAAACCAATTACTGAAATAACTTTGGTTACTAGTTGGGGAGGCATGGATACACACTCTTTCCAACTAGAAAAAATAATTTCTGACTTTGAAAGTAAATACAAAGATATAAAGATAATAAATAAATCAAGGGAAAATGATAACTTTTTGTTTGCGCTAAAAACAGATTTTGCACAAGGAAATGATCCAGATGTATTTGGTCTTTGGCCAGGCACTGATATTGTTAAATTGATAAATGCAGATAAAGTTGTAGATTTAACTGATGTATTAAGTAAAGATAAGACTTGGAAGAATAGCTTTGGAGAGAATGGTTTGAAATATAATATCTATGATAATAAAATATATGGACTTCCAGTGGAAGTAATATATGAAGGGCTATTTGTGAATAAGGATATTTTTGATAGTTACAAGATTAAAATTCCTGAAACATATGAGGAATTGAAAACTGCTGTGAAAAAATTAAAGGAAAATGGTATTATTCCTATAGCTTACAATAGTAGCCCTGAAGGAAGCTACTTATACCAAAACATTATTATGAAGCTTGGGGGGGAAGAATCAGTAAAGAATCCTTTTAAAGGGGATAAAATTGATTCTGTATATATTGATGCAATGAAATATATGAAGGAATTATATGATTTAGGAGCATTCCCAACTAATGCATTTTTGTTAGATGATAAAGGGAGAAATAATTTATTTCTTAATAAAAAAGCAGCAATGATAGTTCAGGGATCTTGGTTTATAGGTGAAGGAGCAGTTTCAGCAAACGATAGGAGTGTAGATTTGGTGCCTTTTCCTAATTTTAAAGATGGAAAGGCAGCAAAGAAATCAATAATCTATGGTATAGGTAATGGAAATTTTCATATAAGCAAAAAAGCTTTTGACGATTCTCAAAAAAGAGAGGCTTCAATTAAATTTTTAAAATATTTAACCTCAATAGATGTAGTCAAGCAATTAAGAGATTCTTCAGGCAGTATATGTAATATAAAAGGGCTTGAAAGAGGTGAAAATGGTACATTAATAATGAAGGGATATTCTTTAGTGGATAATGCAGAACAGTTAATAGGTCCTCCAGATAGTTATTTTGAGAGAACACCTTGGGAAAATGTAGTTGTAAATAAGTTTCCTAATGTGTTAGAAGGAAAAATAACCCCTGAGGAAGTATTTGACAAGAAGAATATGGAATTGTGTAAATGATGAAAAATATTTTATTTAAAAAAGCTATTAATAATTATAGGAATTTATCTATAAAAAGAAAGTTATTATTACTTTTTTATATTCAAATTATTATCCCAATAGCTTTTATTGGGTATATATTTTATGGACAAACTTCTGTAGTAATAAAAAATAAATCCTTTAATTATTCACAAGATATTTTGAAGATGATAGACATGAGAGTGGAAAATTTTGTTGATGACATGGATTCAGTAACTTTACAGCTGCTTTATGACAATAACATATATAATTTCTTAGATAAAGATAATCCTAAAGACCCATTAGAGCAATACAATAATTCTACGTATATTAGGTCTCGTTTTAGGGATACAGTTTTGTCTAGGGAGGGGATAGAAGGAATTTATATTTTAAATACTAAACAAGATTCAGTCTATTTTGATAACAACAGAAAAGGATATTTTAATCCTAGAGACAGCTTACCATATGACTATTTAAATTCTAGAGCAGAAACAGCAAATGGTGGAATTAAGTGGATTACATATAAGATAAAGGATAATCCACAGCAACTGTATGCTGCTAGAGTTATATATAGTAGAGAGGATTTTAGACCTATAGGTCTTATGGTGATTTTGTTTAAAAATGACTATATAGAATCAATATATAAAGGCCTATCCTCAGAAACTCAAAATAACATTATTATATTATCTGAAGATAATGAAGTAATAGTTGATAGCAAAAATCATAATAAAAAAATTATTGGAACATTAGAAAATGTAGGTCAACAGAAAGAAAACTACTTTATAGATAAGGATACAAATTCCTTAGTATCGTATGTATTTGTAGAAAAGCCTAAATGGAAGATAGTATATTCAATTGGCCTAAATGTGTTGTATAAGGATATAGATGAATTACGAATCAGCACAATATTTATGGTTTTGATTTCTATAGTTATATTATCAACTATAAGTCGATATACTGCTAGTGACATTACAAAGCCTATAGATAAATTAGTAGAAGGAATGAAGAATTTAGAAAGTAATGGTACTCATTCGGAAATTGAAGTTAAAAGAAATGACGAGATTGGTTATTTAACTAAAACTTTTAATAATATGTCTTATAACATTGATTATTTACTTAATGTAAATTATAAAGAAAAGTTAACAAGAAAAGAAGCCCAATTGAAAGCACTTCAAGCACAGATAAATCCACATTTCATTTTTAATACATTGGAAAATATTAATTGGGTAGCACAACTAAATGGAGTAGATGAAATAAGTACCACAGTAACGGCATTGGCTAATATAATGGAGGCTAGCATAGGAAGAGGACATAAGCTTATACCGTTAAAGGAAGAATTAACGTATGTGGACAGTTATATAGATATATTTAAAGCAAGGTTTGTAGATAAAGTAAGTATTGAGGAGAATATAGATGCGGAAACATTAGAGGTATATATTCCAAGACTGTTAATAGAACCAATAGTTGAGAATGCGTTGAACCATGGAATTGAAAGGGTAATAAGAAAAGGAAAATTGATAATTACTGCGTATATTGATAAAGAGGATTTAGTGGTTGAGGTATATGATAATGGAGTTGGGATGACTGAACAAGAATTAGAGGAGCTAAATGAAAAAATACATTGCAATGAAGATACTGGAAGATATGGAGATAGTATAGGACTTACTAATGTAGATAAAAGAATAAAACTTTTCTATGGTGAAAGATACGGCTTAGAAATAGAAAGTAAATATGATGTTTTTACTAAAGTAAAAGTTAGAATAGCGAAGGAAAGCCATAGTTTGGAGGTATGAGAATGTATAAAATATTAATTGTTGATGATGAAGCAATTATAAGAAAAGGACTCAAAACCATAGTAGACTGGGACAAGTTACAATGCAATGTTTGTGGAGAAGCTTGTGATGGAATTGAAGCTATAGAAATGGTTAAAACTTATATGCCAGATATGATTATTATTGATATAAGGATGCCAGGAATGAATGGGATTGATGCAATAAAATACATTAAAGATATAGATAAGAAATGCAAAATAATCATATTGTCAGGCTATAGAGATTTTGAATATATGCAAAGTGCCATTAAGCTTGGAGCATTTGATTATATTTTAAAGCCATCAAAAGTTGTGGATATTGTAAATGTGGTGCAAAGAGCTATTAATCAAATTGAAGAAGAAAAGAAAAAAGAAAATGAAGTGGATACATTGAGGAAAAATGCCGAAGATTCAACAGTAGCGTTAAGACAAAAATTATTGTATGATTTATTGCTTAATGCTACTTCACAAACAGGCAGTATTGCAGACGAACTCAAACTTTGTAATTTAAATATAGAGAATTATAGAGTTGTGGCAATTGAAATTAGCAATCTTGATAATGAATGTACCAGCTTTAGATTGCAAGGAATAAGTGATTTGTTTTATGACACATTTAAAAAACATTGCGATGTGTTTTCAGTTAAAATATCATATAACAAATTTGTCTACATTATAAGTAGCAGTGATAAAGATATATTGATGCAGGAAACAGAAGGAAAGTTGAATGAATTGATCAAAAGTATAAATGAATATTATAACTTTAAGATATCAGCTGGAATCAGTGATCATGGACAAGACTTATTTAGGTTGAGTGTATATTTTAAGCAAGCTGTAAAATATTTAGGACCTAAATCTGAATATAATCAGTGTTTAGACATTAATAAAGATGAAATATCAGAAAAAAGAGAAACACCAGACAAAGCTATATTTATGCCTTTGGTAATAAAGAATACAGTAGATTATTTGAACAAGAATTATAAAAATAATATTACACTTAATGAAATGGCTGAATATAATAACATTAGTTCTTTTTATCTAAGTAGATTGTTTGCTAAAGAGACTGGAAAAAATTTTGTGGATTACTTAAATGAAATTAGAATTGAAAAGGCGAAAGCTTTATTGAAAGAAAATAACTACAAATATTATGAGATAGCAGATATGGTGGGAATTAAGGATGCTCATTACTTTTCTAAGATATTCAAGAAATATACAGGGTTAACCCCTTCTGATTATAAGAATACTTATGTCCAATAAGTGAAAAATTTTGCTCTGCAAAGTTTTTCACTTTTTTTGTTCAATATAATACCCTAAAAAGCAAATCTATCCATTTAAAACCAGAAAACGTTTTAATATAATAAGGTCATAAAGAAAAAACAATTATACAAGGAGGATTTTTATGAAGGGGTTAAAAAAGGTTATTTGTTTAATTGCTACTCTAGCAGTAGTAACAGGAGCATTTGCTGGATGTGGATCCGCAGATGAAAAGAAAAATGATGGACAGGCAACAAATTTCACTGAAAAGAAGCCTGAGGATTATAAGGGAGAGATTACTTTCTGGCATTTTAATAAGGATGAAAGTCCTGCAATAGTAGCAGCGTTCACAAAAAAATATCCTAATGTAAAAGTAAATTTACAAGTAATACCTGATAAGGATCAAGCATATCAAAATAAAATTACACAAACATTAGCAAATGGTGGAGATATGCCAGATGTATTCTGTGGAGAGTCCGCTGTAGTTAAGAGATTTGTAAACTTAGAAGGTGCATTTGCAGATTTATCTCAAGCACCATTTAATGCAGATGAAATCGCTAAGAAAATGGTTCCTGCAACTGTAGATATTGGACGTGATGATAGTGGAAAGATAAGAGCATTAACTTATCAAGTAACACCAGGTGGTATAGGATACAAGAGAGAAATTGCAAAACAATATTTTGGAACTGATGATCCAGATAAGATTTCAGAAATGATGTCTACACCTGAAAAACTTTTAGAAATGGCAAAAACTCTTAAAGACAAGAGTGCTGGTAAAGTTAAGTTCTTTGCAAGTAGACAAGAACTTGAAAAAATATACTTTGGAGCAAGAACAGATGGATGGGTTAAGGATGGAAAATTAACTGTTGATCCAATGATAGACAAGTATGTTGATATGGCAAAGACTTATAGATCAGAAGGATTAGAAACAGGTCAAGAACAATGGGCTCAACCATGGTCAGCAGGAATAGCAGGAAATGACGCTTTTGCTTATGCAATTCCAACTTGGGGAATCGCTAATATAGTTGAATGTAATGATGCTAAGAGAAAAGATAAGGGTCTATGGGGAATTGCTAAATCTCCTATATCATATTGCTGGGGTGGAACTTGGTTAGGTGTATACAGCAAGAGTAAAAACAAAGAATTAGCATGGTTATTTGTAAAGTTCATGACAGCTGATAAAGATCAAATGAAACAATGGAGTAAAGACAGAGGCGACTTCATGAACAATGTTGATCTTATTAATGAGTTAGCAACTAGTGGTGATGTTAATAAGACATTCAATCAAAATCCATATGCAGTATTCAAACCATCTCTAGATACAATCAATGGTAAGTTATTCACTCAATATGATGATAGAATTACAGCTGCTTTTGATGATAATATGGCAAGTTTCTTAGCTGGTAAGATATCTAAAGATGATATGTATAAGAAATTCAAGGAAAAAGTTAAATCAGATTTCCCAGATCTTAAGGTAGAGTAGAAAAAATGAGAAGTTTATGGGGCATAGGCCCCATACCTTCTCAAATTTTTTAAAAGCGACTTCAAGGGAAAATAAGGATGTTAGGGGGAAAGATGTGTGAAAAAGAGTAAAATTAATAAAGGAAAATGGGGATATCTATTTATAGCACCTTATTTTATTACTTTCTTTATTTTTGGAGTGTTCCCAATATTATATACTTTTTATTTAAGTTTTACTAAATATAAAGGTACAGGAACTCCGAAGTTTGTAGGACTTCAAAATTACACAAGATTATTTGAAGATAAGTTCTTCTTTGCAAGTATTGGTAACACACTTTATATGTGGTTACTATGTATAATACCACAAATGCTTTGTGCACTAATTTTAGCGGTTGTGTTAATACAATCAAAATTGAAAGGAAAAGGCTTCTTTAGAGCTATTTTCTATTTACCTAACTTGGTAACAATGTCTTCAGTAGCAGTGCTTTTCACATTTATTATGGACTGGCAATGCGGAGCTTTAAATAAGATATTAGTAGGTCTTCATTTAATTAGTTCAAATGTCAACTGGCTTCAAAGTACAACTGCAACACCTGTGATAGTAGCATTCATAAATTGGTGGATGTGGTTTGGATATAGTATGATTATATTTATGGCAGGTATACAAGCTATATCTCAAGATGTTATAGAAGCAGCAGTAGTTGATGGAGCAAATAGTAGGCAAATGCTTACTAATATAACTTTACCATTAATTAGGCCAACGGTTTTATATAATATAATTACTTCACTTATTGGTGGTATGATTATGTTTGATGTACCATTCGTATTAACCAATGGTGACGGATCACCACAAGGTTCTATATTGACAATGGTTATGTACTTATATAATACAGCATTTAGAAATTACAATTATGGATATGGTGCAACTATAGGAACAGGATTATTTGTTATTATTACAATTATGGTTGTTATCGTCTATAAGTTTATTAATAGAAAACAGGAAAGTGAGTAGGAGGTACGAAATATGGGAGAAAAGAATACAGCTTTAAACATTAATACTACTAGAGCTACTACTCATAAGAAATTCAGTATAAAGACTCTAATTGCATACATTGTTTTAATATTATTAGCAATTGTTTGTTTTACACCTTTCTATATTATGATAATAAATTGTACTAGGAGTAATCAGGATGTAGCATCTACTTTATCATTCCTTCCAGGAACAGAGTTTTTTAATAACTATAATAGGTTAGGTGGCAGAGTTAATATCTGGGTAGGATTTAAGAATAGTTTATTTATTTCAACTGCAACTACAATTGTAGCAGCATATTTTGGAGCTTTAACTGCATATGGTTTTTCAAAATATAGATTTAAAGGTGACAAGGTATTATTTGCATTAGTATTAGGTGCATTAATGATTCCACCACAATTAGGTATGCTTGGATTTGTCAAGGTTTGCAAAACTTTACATTTAATGAATTCACAATGGGCACTTATTATTCCAGCAATAGCAACTGCTAATATAGTGTTCTTTATTAAACAGTATATAGCATCTACCGTTCCTGATGCCTTAATTGAAGCAGCAAGAATAGATGGATGTGGAGAATTTAAAATATTTAATAAAATAGTGTTGCCAATTATAACACCAGCAGTAGCAACTATGTCTATATTTACGTTTATAGGAAGTTGGAACACTTATTTGATACCATTAATTGTTTTAAATGATGAAAGTAAATTTACAGTACCAATAATGACAGCTTTGGCAAAGGGAACATATCAAACTGACTTTGGAGCAATAAATGTTTGCGTTGCTCTATCAATGGTACCAATAATGATAGTGTTCTTATTCTGTTCAAAGTATATCATTGGAGGATTAACAATAGGTTCAGTAAAAGAATAATAGTTAACTAAAACAAGTATAAGATCTTTTTTGAGATCATCCCCTCTATACTTAGTTTTTATAAAAATGCTGCTTTAAATTAAGGTGGCATTTTTTTTTATTCTATACAAAAGGTGAGAGTTTGTGAATTTTTTTATAGGATATATTAATAAGATATAGTATACAAGTTATAATAGGTTTTTGAATTTATATTAATAACTGAAAATTTTGTTGAAATATATTTGCAAAAACATATAAAAATATTATATTATAGTAGTAAATAAATTATTTATAAATTATTTGTATATTAAGGAGTATATGATGAGAAAAGTTTACAAAAACCCAAAAGAATTAGCAACATGTTTAAAGGATTTAGTAGATTTATATCTGGAGGATGTTATGACTTATGACAAGGTTAAGGGAAAGATAGTTGCCATAGTCGATGCTAACAAAGATAGGTTTTATAAGAATGGTAATGTAGAGGCTAAGGTTGCAACAATGATTGGAGACAGAAACCTAAAGGTTATTTGTGAAATTGTAGCTGAATAATAAAAAAATAAATATTAACTGTAAGTGGGTTATTTCCACTTACAGTTTTTTAATTTATTATTATATATAGGGTGAGTTGAAGGGCAATTTTTATAGAAACAAGGTGAAGAGATGAAAAAGACTATAGGTATATTAGCACATGTAGATTCGGGAAAAACTACCTTCGCAGAGCAAATTCTTTATAGAACTAATAGTATTAGGAATAGAGGCAGGGTAGATCATAAAAATACATTTTTAGATTTGCATGATATTGAAAAAAGCAGAGGAATAACAGTTTTTTCTGAAGGTGCAATTTTTCAATATAAGGATTCTACCTATTATTTAATTGATACTCCTGGACATGTGGATTTTTCTTCTGAGATGGAGAGGGCCATGGCTGTAATGGATGTTGCTGTAGTAATAGTGAGTGCTGTTGATGGTGTGCAAGCCCATACTGAAACTGTTTGGCAATTATTAAGACACTATAAGGTGCCTACATTTATTTTTATTAATAAAGTTGATATGATAAATGCTAATGTAGAAATGGTATTAAATGATATAAAAACTAAACTAACAAAGGATATATGTACTATTGATAATGAATTTGGTGAGAAAAAGATTTCAGAAGAACTGAAAGAATTTATTGCTGAAAATGATGAAGAACTGCTAGAAAAATATCTAGAAGGGTTTTATGATTATAATCTATGGATTTTTTCTATGAAAAAGGCGATTAAGGAAAATAAAATTTTTCCTTGTTTAAGTGGTTCTGCACTTCAAGATGTAGGCATAGATAGTTTCTTGGAGAGGCTAGATATGCTTACATTTACTGAATATAATGATAAAGAAGAATTTAGTGGTTTGGCTTATAAAATTCGTTATGACGAGAAAGGAAATCGGGTAACTCATATTAAAATTGATTGTGGTATATTAAATGTTAAGGATGAATTGAAATATATCAATGGAAATGAAATTATCTCTGAAAAAATTAATGAAATAAGAGTTTATAATGGAAGCAAGTATAAAATAGTAGATAAAGTTGCTGCAGGGGAATTATTTGCTGTAGTTGGGTTATCTAAGGTTACAGCAGGACAAGGATTGGGAACAAAAAAAGAAAATATAAATTATGAAATAGTGCCTACGCTAAAATCAAAAGTGATTTTTCATAGTAGTTTAAACATTAAGGAAGTGTTATCTAAATTTAAAATATTAGAGGCTGAAAATCCAAGTTTAAATGTGATTTGGAATGAGCAATTGCATGAGATACAAGTGCATATTATGGGGGTAATCCAACTAGAGGTACTTCAGCAAATTGTAGAAGAAAGATTTAACTTAAAGGTTGAATTTGGACCTTGTGAGGTATTGTACAAAGAAACTATTACTAAAGCAGCTAAAGGGTACGGTCATTTTGAACCATTAAAGCATTATGCAGAAGTGCATTTGCTTTTGGAACCAGGGGAAAGAAATACTGGAGTTACTTTTAAAAGTGAATGCCATGTAGATAATTTACCTACTGGGTACCAAAATTTAGTTGGATACTACATTCAGGAAAGAGAGCATAGAGGGATCCTTACAGGTTCAGGTATAACAGATATAAAGGGTACTCTTTTAATAGGAAGAGCTCATTTGAAGCATACCAGTGGTGGAGATTTTAGAGAAGCAACTCTAAGAGCGCTAAGACAAGGTTTAGAGAAGGCAGAGCCAAAGGTGTTAGAACCGTATTATAAATTTAAAATAGAAGTTGAATTGGAGCATATGGGAAGAGTTATTTCTGATATTCAAAAATTTTATGGAATATTTGAAGATCCAATAATAAGAGAAAATAAAGTAATTATTAGAGGGCGTGGGCCCGTGGCTACATTTATGAATTATGGTATGGAGCTAGTATCTTTCTCAAAAGGTAAAGGAAGTATATTATTTAGATATGATGGTTATGATTTTTGTCATAATGAAAGTGAAGTCATTGTAAATATAGGATATAATAAAAATGCAGATATAGAGTACACAGCAAATTCCATATTCTGTTCAAAAGGGCAGGGATATGTGGTGGAAGCTGATAAGGCAGAAGAATATATGCATTGTTTAAGATAGGAGTTGTGGTAATGAAGGAAGGTTATGTTAAAGCAATAGAAGTGGCAAAAGAATACAAGGTATATTTAAAGGTAGTTACGGCAGTAAGAAGTTTTGATAGCTATAATAGTTTCTTTAATATATACGATGAGCAGGAAGAAGCTTGCAGAAGAATAGCAGTATTGACTTCTTTTAGGGACTTAGAAGAAGTTTATGATAAAAATCCTAGTGAAAAAATAGAAAATAGTATAATAGTTGATGAAAACATATGGTTAACAGAGTATCCACTAACCACAAATCCAGCTAAAATAGTTTTAGATGATATAATGGTTGATGTAGAAATGGTAAATAAGGTATTTGCAAAAAAAATAATTTAAATAGATTAAAAATGCGAAGGGTAGTGAGTATAACATGGTTAAAATACAAAAACCAAAGTTTATTGATGAATTAGAAGAAGAATTTGATCTTGATGCTTATGATTTTGATGGAGATAAAATCCAAAATAAAATTGTACAAGGAATTACAGTAAGTGATAAGTACGGAAGAGGTGCCACTATCGATTCTTGTATTTTTAAAAATGTAATCTTTGAAGAGAGTGAGTTTAAGAATATTGAGTTAATAGATGTTAGATTTGAAGGTTGTGATTTATCAAATATATCATTTATTGGCGGAAGCTTGCATAGAGTTGAATTTGTAAACTGCAAGCTTATAGGAGCTAGATTGGATGAGACAAGTATGAAGGATGTTCTATTTAACAACGTATTAGGTAGATATGCTAATTTTTCTTATTCAAAGCTTCAAAATGTGAGTATTGAAGAATCTAACTTAGAAGAAGCAACATTTCAAGAAGTTAAGCATAAAAATTTGATATTCAAAGAAAGTAATCTAGCTAATAGCTATTTTAATAAAACTTCATTAAGTAAGGTGGATTTTACTACCAGTGAAATTACAGGAATTGATGTAGATTTAGAGAGTCTAGTAGGAGTTATAGTTACATCGTATCAAGCATTAGATTTAACTAGACTTTTAAGAATTACAATAAAATAAGAATTAGCACTTAAATGATATGCGTAACTAATATATTTATAATGAGGCATGTAGAACTATTCCACTTAAATGTTGGTAGAAAAATGTCGAATTGTTGTAGCTTGTCCACCAACATTATTATGGAACAGTTCTACATAGGTGGTAGGTATAACAATATAATCTACACATTCAAATATATAAGTCTTATTGCATAAATTAGAAACATAAAAACATAATCCAGATAGGTGATATAAGCCCCTGTCTGGATTATTTTTGTTAATAGTTAGTTATTTAGTTTATTTAATAAGTTTTCTAGCATTTCTTCTGTCATCTTGCCTTGAGAAAAACCTATAATTGTTCTTAATGGGAAACCATATATAAATGACAACATAGTAGCATCTAATTCATCTATTTTACCAAACATACCCAAAGCATCAGCAAAAGCTTTATCTGCAAGGACGTCTTTTCCACGTTGGTCATTTAGTATATCTCCTAAAAGTGAATTTAGTGTATAAGTTTTCTTTAATGATGTAGTAGATTTTACAATTACTTTTTCTTTTAATAAAATATCTTCTGATGACTTACCAACTAATATTTCAAAATCACCATCTTCTACATACCAATCATTTATATCTACATTATAGTATGCAAAAGCACGTTTATTTAATGTAAAAGTAATTTCCTTTTCTTCATTAGGCTTTAATTCTATTTTTTCAAAAGCTTTAAGTTCTTTTTCTGGCCTGATTAAAGAACTGCAAACATCACGAACATATAGTTGAACAACTTCCTTAGCAGTGATAGAACCTGTATTTTTAATACTTACAGTTACATTTAATGACTCATTATCTAAAAGTTCATTTTTATCAACTTTAATTGACTTATAATCAAAGTTTGTGTAACTCAATCCAAATCCAAAAGGAAATAGTGGTTTTAATTTCTTTTTATCATAATATCTATAACCTACAAATAGTCCTTCTTTATACTCTACTACATCACCTTCACCAGGGAAGTTTAAATAAGATGGATTGTCTTCTAATTTTATTGGGAAGGTTTCTGCAAGTTTTCCACTTGGACTTACTTCACCGAATAGTATATCTGCAATGGCTGAACCAACGGCTTGACCTCCTAAGTATGCTTCTAGTACACCTTTTGTTTTATCAATCCAAGGCATTTCTATAGGGGCTCCATTCATGAGGATTACTATAATATTTTTAGTTACAGAAGCTAGTTCATTAATTAACTTAATTTGATTTTCTGGAATATGCATATGATTTCTATCATAGCCTTCTGATTCGTAGACATCAGGTAATCCAGCAAATAAAATTGTTATGTCAGATTGTTTAGCTAATTCTTTTGCTTCTCCTATAATATTTTGATTTATATTATCATCAGTTAAATTATAACCACTGGCAAAAGCAACAGTGGCTTTTTCTTCACAAGTTTTGCAAATTTCATCGTAAGGAGCATCTATTTTAGTAGCATTTACTCTTGAACTTCCACTGCCTTGGTATCTAGGAGTTTTAGCAAATTCACCGATTACTGCTATTTTCCCTTGTTTCTTTAGAGGAAGAATATTATCCTCATTTTTTAATAGTACTGTAGATTCTATTGAAGCTTGTTTAGCTAGTTTATGTTGTTCCTCTTTACTATAGGATATATCTTTTTTATTCTCTTTTGTCTTTAATACTATTTGTAATATTCTTTTTACAGCTTCATCAAGAGTTTTCTCATCAAGAGAGCCATTTTGAACGGCCTTTACTACTTCAGCGCTGCTTGCACCATTAGTTCCAGGCATTTCTAGACTTAATCCAGCTTTTATTGAATGTACTAAGTTAACAACTGCACCCCCAATCAGATACAACAAAACCTTCATAACCCCATTCATTTTTTAATATGTCTGTTAGTAAATGATGATTTCTTGAAGCAAATTCTCCGTTAACTTGGTTATATGAGCACATAACTGTCCAAGGTTTTGCTTCTTTTATTGCAGTTTCAAAGCTTGCTAAATATATTTCTCTAAGGGTTCTTTCGTCAACTTGAGCATCTATACTCATTCTTCTATGCTCTTGATTGTTCACTGCAAAGTGCTTTATTGAGGTACCTACCCCTTGATTTTGAACGCCTTTAATGTAGCTGCATGCAAGGTTAGAGCTTAAATATGGATCTTCAGAAAAATATTCAAAATTTCTTCCTCCTAGAGGTGAACGCTTTATATTAACCCCAGGTCCAAGTACTACTGCTATGTCTTCTGCTTGTGCAGCTTCACCAATAGCAGCCCCCACCTTACCTAAAAGCTCCTTGTTCCAAGAAGCACTAAGTGCTGATGCTGTAGGAAAACATGTGGCCGGAACACTGTCATTTAAACCAGCATGGTCTGCTGCAGAAGCTTGTTTTCTTAATCCATGAGGGCCGTCAGTTACCATTACAGATGGAATTCCTAATCTTTCTACAGCATTAAGATGCCAAAAATCAAGACCAGAGCAAAGAGAAGCCTTTTCTTCTAAGGTCAATTCTTTTATAATATCGTTAACATTTTTCATAATTAAATCCTCCTAATATTGGTTCAAATATTAAATAATTAATAGGGTTATAAAAGGGAAGTATACGTTTTCCTTTGTAAAGTTTATATTGATTTCCCTATAAATGAATATTATCATTAATGTAGAGAAATTTTTATATTATTATCACTTTTTTATAATTATTTTATTTTAGAAGGGATTAAATTAATGTTTAAGGATGAAAATATAATTGAAAGTGTAAGGAAAAAATATAATCAAATATTAATACAAAATAGACAAAACTCTCAGTTTCATCATTCAGTAAATCGGGAGAAAAAAATATATAAGAGTATTATGGCAGGAGATAAACAAGCTTTAGCAGAGATTCATAAAGAACCTATGGATGGTCTAGTTGGAGTATTAGCAAAAAATAATTCACTTAGATCAGAGAAAAATCTTTTGATCTGTACAATAGTAGTTGCTACAAGAGCTGCTCTTGATGGGGGATTAGATCCTGAAGTGGCTTTTACTTTGAGTGATGCGTACATTCAAACTGTTGAAGAAATATCTGATATAGATACAATAAGACAGTTACATAATTGCGTTGATTTGGATTTTGCAGATAGAGTACATAAATTACATATTAATAAGTATTCAAAAGTCATTAGAGCTTGTGAGAATTATATAAAAAATAATATATATAATCCTTTGAGCTTATCTAATGTTAGTGAGTATGTTAAACTAAGTCCCAATTATTTATCTGGATTATTCAAAGAGCAGATTGGTATTACTATAAGTGAATATATCCTTAAAGAAAAAATAGAAGAAGCAAAAAAACTACTGAAAACATCTAGCAGCTCAATATTAGATATATCTGTTTTATTAAATTTTAATAGCCAAAGTTATTTTGCAAAGATGTTCAAGCGTTATACAGGTTTGACCCCTAAAAAATTTAGAGATTATAAATAGAAGAATATAAGTTAAAAAAGTCCTTGAAATCAAAATATAAATGCTGATTTCAAGGACTTAAATTTATCTTTTAGTTAATGCTAAAGTTTTTATCTGATTTTGAAGTCTTATAAGAACCTATTACAAAGAATGCCATTGCAAATAAAAGTATTATTCCAATGTTTACCCAGATATCACTAAAGGATGATCCTGCCTGCATATCAGTGAATGCTTGCATTGCCCATCTTGTTGGGGTCACATAAGATAAATTATTGAATGCTTTTGGCATAAATTCTAGAGGAATAAAGCAGCCACCTAACATTACAAGTATCATTACAATAACACTAAATATATTATTAGCTATACTTTGAGAATCAAAGAAGGATCTTATACAAACAGATAAAGCTACTGAAACTAAACCAAGAGCTAGCAATATAACTAAGGCAATTCCATAATCAATACCTAGATTTAGCTTTAATGCAGCTATGCCTAAAATTCCTAGAGTTGCTTGTGCTGATACTACTAGATAGTTGCTTAATACATCAGCTAAATAATATTGCCAAGTTTTAATTGGAGCTATAAATATTCTAGTATAAATATTTTCTTCTTTTTCATTATATTGATGACTTGCACCATCAAAACCTCTCTGTAGCATGAATAAAATCAAGAATCCTATAAAGACTAATCCATAAGTGTAATTATTATGAAGGTCAGAAAGACTTTGTTTTTGAATTTTACCATTATTAGCACTAATATAATTTTCTAAGGCTTTACGATAAGAATCAAGATTCCCTTGTGAAACTTTTCCTAAGTTGCTAAGGTTAGAAATTTCTTCTGAAAGCAATTTCTTTAACAAATCATTAGTATTGCTGTCCTCAGTAGAAGTTATATCTAAAGTAAGAGGAGAGGTTTTTATAAAGCTTTCTTCATAACCCTGAGGTATTTCTATTACTTCTGTTATTGATTTCTCAGAAAATCGGGTATCAATTTCTTCTTTTTTTACAGGAATAATATTTATACCATTGCCTTCTTTTAAAGTAGCAATTAAGTGTTTGCTAGTATTTGATTTATCATTATCTATAACGCCTATATTTAGGTATCCAGAGGAAGAGCCTAGTACATTAAGCATAAGTAATAAAATACCTATCGGAATTAATAAACCTAGAATAAATCTTTTAGGTCTTTGACCTATAGAGATCTTCAAGTTATTTTTTAGTAAAGTCCAAACATTATTCATAGCAGCGTTCCTCCCTTTTGCCAAAGATATAAATAAGAAGCATTAATATGGCTGTTGCAGCTCCCCCTATAATTAACCATTGTATTAATACAGAATTGTCAGAAGCGTATATGGATCTAAAAAGAGATTTATTGAACCATCTTAATGGTGACATATTTGTAAGAATATTTAGTACAGGGCCCATATCACCGTCCATAACCACATATCCACCTCCAAGGAAGTTTAGAATTATTATAGCTAGGTTTATAATAGTGTATAGAGCTTGAGATTTATCTTTATCTTTAAAAATAGTTGCACATAAAGTACCTATACCTATAATTATTCCTACGAAAGGAAGCGTAGCTAGTGGCAATAAAAATAAATTCGAACCATAATTTACGTTAGCCAAGTATTTGCAGGCTATAGCTGACAACATTGAGCTACAAAAAGCATATATAGAAAAGCCTATAAAGCAGCCCAAATAGTATTTTGTTGGTGAAATGCCGGCAATAATTATTCTATCTTGGATATTAATCTTTCTAGATGTTTGTATATATAATATTGGTATTTGTATAAAGTAGAAGATCATTAATCCTATTTCTGCAATTCCATAGTAGCTCATGGCATTTGGAATTGATTTTGATGGAATAGTTTTGAAATTAAAATATTTTTGTTCTGAATCACTTTTCATTATCTGTCCAGCCTTTGCTGGGTTGATTTTGAACATCTCAGTAACAGCATTATATTTATTACTAATAGCTTTTATTGTAGAAAATACAAATGAGGATTTAACTATAGATTGATCATTTGAGTAGAAGTCAATTTTATCTCCATTAAGGTGAAGAAGCATTTGCTTATCAATTCTAACTTTCTTTTTTCCCTCATCTAAAGAATTTATTTTAACAAAGTTTATTTTCAAAGTACTTGATTTTTGAGAAGTTACATCTTTAAATGTATCAAAGATTTTTTTTGTATTATCATTACTTGAATCAACATAGGATACTGTAATGGGTTTTAAATCAGTTCCACTAGTGAAGTAAGCACCTGATAAAAGATTTCCTAAAAGTATTACAAGGAATATGGGAAAGACAAGTAAAAATATTAAGTTCTTCCTGTCCTTAATTGAATGTAAAAGACAAGATTTAATTATAGATAACATAAATATACCTCCTAATCTCTTAGACTTCTGCCAGTTAAAGATAAGAATACAGTTTCAAGAGAAACTTCTTTAAAGCCTAAATCTAGAATTTTTGCACCTTGATCTTCAATGACTCTGATAATTTTATCTAAATTACTTACTTCTTTTGAAGAGTTAATTAAAATTGTATTTTCATCAATACTTACTTCCATTACTCCTTCAACATTATTGATTTTGTTTATATTAAGCTCATATACATCATTAACTGTAACAGCAAGAGTTCTTTTATCGCTAATCATATCTTTAAGCTCTTCTTTAGTACCTTCAGCTATAATCTTTCCTTTGTCGATTATAGCAATCTTAGAACATAAAGCTTCGACTTCTTCCATATAGTGAGTAGTATATATTACGGTTGTACCATTTTGGTTTAGCTCCCTTACTGCTTCCATGATATGATTTCTTGACTGAGGATCAATACCTACAGTAGGTTCATCCATTATTATTATTTTGGGTTTATGGATAATTGCACAAGCTATATTCAATCTTCTAAGCATGCCACCTGAAAAAGTTTTTGCCTTCTTATCTTTAAATTCTGATAATCCTGTAAAATTTAATGCTTTTTCGATTCCTTCTTTAAGGTTTGTACCTCTTAAACCATACAGTTCTCCAAAGAATTTAATATTTTCATAGGCTGTAAACTCTTTGTATAAAGCTATGTTTTGAGGTACTAAGCCTAAAGATTTTTTCACTTCTGTAGAATTCTTTTTAGCGTTAACTCCAAGAAGTTCTATGCTTCCAGAGGTAGGATGTAAAAGAGAGCATATCATGCTTATAGTAGTACTTTTACCAGCACCATTAGGTCCTAGAAGTCCAAAAATTTCACCTTTCTCTATGTTAAGATTAATATTATCAACCACTATTGTGTCATCAAACTTTTTAGTCAAATTTTTTATTTCTATAATACTCATTTTTATTTCCTCCAATCAATTTCTTTTCGGTTCCTAATCTATGATATAAGTATACAAAAAAACCTTTGCTGAAAAATCCAGCAAAGGTCATAATCGTACCATGACAAAAGTCATAAAATATTTTATTAGATGTAGACAAAAGGCATTCTTTACTTTTTTCCTGTTAAGTAGTAAATAGCTATTTGGGTTCTATGTTCTAAGCCTGTCTTTTGAAAAATGGAGGTAATATAGTTTTTAACTGTTCCCTCTGAGATGAATAAAGTCTTTGCAATGTCTTTATTGTTTAAACCATCTGCGATTGCCACCATGACTTCTAATTCTCTGTCAGTAAACAAGCTTTCATCAATATGGCTAGTTTTAGCTTCAGTTTTATTTTGAATGTTATCAGATATTTTGTTTAAAACCTCTTCTTGAAATACACAATTTCCCTCATGAACCATGTGTATGGTTTTAATAATTTTTTCTGGATGAGTGTTTTTTAAAAGATAGCCTTTAGCACCATACTTTAGTCCGTCTTTAATATACTCATCCTCATCAAAGGTAGTTAAAATTACAACCTTTGTTTCAGTTCTATTGGAAATTTCCTTCGTAGCTTGTACACCATTAAGCAAAGGCATTCTTACATCAAGGAGCGCAATATCCACTTGATTATTTAAAGTATAATCCACAGCATCTTTACCATTTTCAAATGTTTGTAGAACTTCAATATCTTTATCAGTAGATAAGATGATTTTTAAACTCTCTCTAATTAGTGTATCATCATCTGCTAAAATTAATTTAATTCCCATAATTTATCCCCGTTTCATAATTTATATTTTTTGTTATGTTTTAAAACAATGTTGATAAGCTTTGAAATTTTATAGTATTCAGATAACTCTCCAAAATATGATTATCCATATTACAATTTAATATGGAATCAATAGTATTGTTGAAAAACCATTATCACTATTTATAATAAGCTTACCGCCAGCAGAGGTGACTTTATCTTCTATATTGGATAATCCTATGCCTTTTTTGAATTTAGCTGTTCCGTTTCCATTATCTTTAACTTCAAGCTTAATTATTTTTCTTAGTATATCTATTTTAACTTCAATTAAATTACAACGAGCATATTTAATTGAGTTGGTGGAGAGCTCCATTACGCTGTTGATAAATAATAACCAGGTTGAAGCTGAAATATTATCCAAGTCTCCGTTATATGAAAGTTTAAAGTTTATGTTTGTATTTTTTGTTTTTTCTTCTAATATAAGCTTTATTCTATTTATACCTAGTTCTTCTTGAGCTGGTCGTATATTTCTTAGAGTCATTCGTATATCATCCATGCCTGAACGTAAGGTTTCGATAGAGCTATCTAACATTTCATTACCTTTTTTATTATCCATATTGATTATAAACTTTACAGCTTCTAGTTGGAGAAGCACTGCTGAAATTGTATGTCCAAGTTTATCATGTAGTCTTCCAGAAATTTTATTTCTTTCTTCGAGTCTAGCAGTATAAAGATCTTGACCGTGCACCTCTTTCTCTTGAATCAATTTACGTTCCAGAGAGTGTATTAAATTTCGCTTAATTTCATCATCCTCTCTTAAGTTTAGTATCTTAATTGTATTCCTATGATTACAAACTATAGTTATAATCAAAAGAAGGGTTATTAAGATTTGTTCTTGTGATATATTTTGAACATTGTTAAAAAAGAGAGGTATAAATGCACCTATAGAACCTAGCAATACCAAATTTCTTTCTACAATGAGATATTCCATTAAGGCTACAGAGCATATAAAAATTGCACAAGGAATATAATGGATTGCAAAGTAGGCTGATAATCCCACTTCAAATATACAAACTATAATTCTAAATTGCTTTTTTATAAATTTTCTGCCAAAAGATGAAATTATAAAAGATAGCATAAATCCTATTATTAATACAAGTGATAGATCATTGGTAAAACCATCTCTAACAATATATGCTATAAGTATTAATTTCAATAATATAATAAATTCAATGTTTTCTAAAATTTAAATTTCCCCCTGTCATTTAAACTTTTACCAATATGCTTAAAAGCAATTGGTAAAATATATAATAAATTATACTTTATACAGACACAAAATTAAATAGTTTATAGCAGATTTTATAACGATCTTCTAGGAATCTTAAGTTTGATTTTTGTTTCTATTTCTTCTAAAATTCTGGTGTCTTTTGGATCTACGAAAAGACAAGTGTAGCCTTCTTCACCGGCTCTACCAGTTCTACCAATACGATGTATATAGGTTTCTGATTTTTCAGGAATATCATAATTATATATATGGGTAACACCATTGATATCAAGACCTCTTGAAGCTACATCTGTGGCAATCAAGTATTGAATATCAGCATTTCTAAAAGCTTTCATTATACGTTCACGTTTAGGCTGAGGAACATCACTATGTATTTTTTCGCAGTCAAACCCACGTTGATGTAGAGCTAACTCTAATTCATCAGCTCTTCTTTTAGTTCTGCAGAATATAATAGCCATAAAAGGATTATCTTGCTCAAGAACTGTACATAAAGCATTACGTTTTTCTCTATCTAAAGTTTCAACAACTTCCTGATGTATGTTCTCAAGAGTGACCTTTACTTTTTCTATCGTAACTACTAATGGATCTGACATATATCTATAGGCTAATTTTTTCACAGCTGAATCCATAGTAGCAGAAAAACATAGGGTTTGATGTGATTTAGAACTTTCTTTAATTATTGATTCTACTTCATTTTTAAATCCCATAAGCAACATTTGATCTGCTTCATCTAAAACTAAGGTTTTTAGCTTTTTTAGGTTTACAGTATTTCTTTTTATATGATCTAGAAGTCTTCCTGGAGTTGCAATAATAAGGTGAACACCATTCTTTAATTTCTTTAGCTGAGCACCGATGTCCTTTCCTCCGTATGCAGCTAAAACATTAATGTTTTTACCATCCTGCAATTTTTTTGCTTGCTCAGTGATTTGGATAGCAAGTTCTCTTGTTGGAGTTATTATTAAAGCTTGCGTTTCATTTACAGAGGGAGAGATGTTCTCAAAGATAGGTAGTAAAAAAGCAAGGGTTTTTCCTGTGCCTGTTTGAGCTTCAGCTATTACATCTCTCCCTGCTTTTATGGCTGGAATGCTCTGTTCCTGAATAGGTGTAGCTTCGGTTATGCCTGATTTTTTTAATATGTCACAAATTTCATTGTTAATTCCTAATTCTTTAAAATTCATAATATTTTCCTTTCATTATGTATTATATATATTCTAATAAATAAACTATATATTTAAGTATACTTCACTGTTTATTGATGCGAAATGTTGTTTAAAACGTATATATTAAATTTATTTCATTCTATTATTTGAATCTCTTAATGATATCATACAATATAATAATTTACCAAGGGGAGAGAATATAAATTATTTTTACACATCCTTGTTAAAAATTTTAAGTAGTATTGACATAAGTATAATAATACTATATTATCATGTGTATGTACAAACAATATAAAAGTTCTTAGTTTAAAACGTAAGGTAACACTAATATTTGGTATAAATTTTACTGGTGGTATAATGTTATATAAAATATTAGATTATTAATTAAATATATAATTTTTATATAGAAAGAGAGAAATATATGACAGATATAAATGAATCATTAAGTGGATGTTTATATTTTGCTTCAAATAAGCTAGCAAGATCAATAAGTAAGATGGCAGACGAAGAATTTAGAATAACGGGGCTTTCACCAACTTATGCTTTTTTAATTTGTATTGTAAATGAAAATACAGAAATTAGTCAGAAGGAAATATCTGAAAAACTTCATATGACCCCTTCTACCATAACAAGATTTATAGATAAACTTGAAAATAAAAACTTGGTAATTAGAAGAAGTGATGGTAAAACTACATTGATTTCTTTAACAAAAAAAGGAGTAGAGCTAATACCTTGTATAAGTAAGGCGTGGCAGAACCTACATGAAAGATATTCAAGCATTTTATCTGAAGAAGAAAATCAAGAACTTGCCATAGCCATAAATAAAGTTGCAAACAAGTTTGAAGGCAAATGTTAGCTTTTAATAAGTAGGAAATATGTTAAGCTTATAGTTGTATGTACATCTAAATATAATATAAGGCATCTTCAAAAAATAAGTAAGTCCATATGATAGTCTATTTAGACTTGTTATTTATTTTCAGATGCTTAATTGGAGGGATTTATAATGAAAGAAATATTTAATAGAAGAAGTATAAGAAAGTATGAAGACAGACCAGTTGAAAGGGAAAAGATAGATGAGCTTTTAAGAGCAGCAATGCAAGCTCCTTCAGCAGCTAATCAACAACCATGGGAGTTTATAGTAGTTGAAGATAAGAACAATTTAAATAAATTATCATTGGTGAGTCCGTACTCAAAATTAGTTGCAGGTTCTGCAGTTACTTTTGTACTTTTAGCCAATAGTGATAAATTTAGAGTACCTACTGCTTGGCAACAAGATATGGGAGCTGCAGCACAAAACATTCTTTTAGAAGCTACACATCTTAATCTTGGAGCTGTTTGGCTTGGAGTTGCAACAGCAGATTCAGTAGTAGATAACGTAAAAGAGATGTTTAACTTGCCAGATAATATTAAACCTTTTGCTTTAATCTCAGTTGGATATCCAGACAATCAAAAGAATGAATTTGTGGATAGATATGATGCAGAAAGGGTTCATTATGAAAGTTGGAAATAGTAAATAACAATTCTATAGGAGGATACAGGAATGATTAAAGTTGTAGCAAAGCATTTTGTTAAAGAGGATAAGATCAATATATTTTTAGAAAGTGCTAAAAAATTAGTAGAAGCAACAAGAAAAGAAACAGGTTGCATAAAATATGAATTACATCAAGATATTAAAGATCCTAAAATTTTAACTATGATAGAAGAGTGGGAAGATAATCAATCACTAGACAATCATATGGCCTCAAAACATTTCCGTGAAATTGTTCCTATGTTAGGAACTCTAATGGAAAAGGAAGCAGAAATGAATTTATACAAAAAAGTTATATAAATTCATAATGATTTAATTCAACAAGTTAAAAATATATCTTCCTTTTTAGGAAGATATATTTTTTTGTACTATTTATGAGTTGTATGTACAGATGGCTCGTATTTTCCATAAGGACTATCTTGGATAGCCTTATTTTTTTCTATTTCACGATAATTAGGTGATGATGGATCAGAAGCTGTTGCACCCAAAGAATTATGTGATGATGGATCGGAAGTTGTTTCATTCCAAGAACTATCTTTAGTATTCTTTATATCTTTCATATGTATTTCCTCCCATTATAATATTTATTTTCAGATGCCTAATGCTCTCTAGTATATTGAGTTATTTATTATGTGATAATTTTGATCTCTTGGTGAATTTCTTACCATTTGCATGAGCGCCGTTCTTTTCGCCATGTTCAATTCCTATTTCAGCACCAGCCTCACAATACATTTTTCTTAATTCAGCATTTGATTTTGGTCGATCTTTAAGTCTATTCTTATTATTATCCATATAGAATCCCTCCTAATAAAATAATTAGGGCATCTGAAAGCAAATTGTTTTATATGCTAGTTTGTTTATTTTCAGATGCCTAGAATACTATATTAGCTTATCCACATTACTAAAAAATATTATTATTTATGCCTAGATAATAGAGGAATTACTATAGTTTAAACTCCTATACAAAGGAACAATTGTTAAGTGTGGTGAAGATTAAATGAATAATTAAGTTTAAGTATTTGAAACTTTACTTATTACAAAGATTTTTTAGTAATATGATATACTACAGTTGTAGGTAAAGAAGATAAGGCATCTGAAAATAAATAACAAGTCCAAATATGCGACGGATATTTTTAGTTAAACAAGGAAACAGGTTCCGCAGATAGCGAGCTATCTAAGGGTTCTGTTGACGCAGTATAACTGAAAATAGACTAGTATATGGACTTACTTATTTTTTGAAGATGCCTAAAGTTATACATAGGAAGAGAAGTGATAACATATGAGATTAGACAAATTTTTATCAGAATCATCTGTTGGAAGGCGAAAAAATGTTAGGAATTATATTAAAGAAGGCATGGTTAAAGTAAATGGAGAAGTGATAATTGAACCAGCAATAGAAATTAACGAAAAATCTGATGTTATTGAGTATCTTGGTAAAGTGGTTGTTTATACTGGAAAGGTATATTATATGTTTAATAAGCCTGCTGGCTATATTACTGCAAGAAGGGATAAAGTTAATAAAACAGTTTTTGATTTTTTTGATGATGTTAACATGAATGGAGTATTTCATGTTGGACGATTAGATAAAGATACAGAAGGATTATTGCTATTTACTAACGATGGTGAATTTGAACATAAATTAATGTACCCAGAAAAGCATGTTGAAAAAACTTATTTTTTTTGGGCGTTGGGTTCTTTAGACGAGGAAGATAGGAAGCAATTAGAGCAAGGAATTTACATAGGTAAAGGTCAAATACTAACGAAACCTGCGAAAATAGAAGTGCAGAAATGTGGAATGTATAAAGAACTTAAAAATGAAATGTCTATTGAGAATTTATCTAATATAGATTCAAACCAATATAATCAACCAGTTATCTCTGGATATCTTACAATTTCGGAGGGACGTAAGCACCAAGTGAAACGTATGCTAAAGGCAGTAGGCTGCTATGTGGTGTATTTAAAGAGAGTTTCTATTGGTGGATTAAGGTTAGATGAATCATTGGAAAAAGGGCAGTATCGATTGTTGACAGATGTAGAAATTAAAAAGTTATTCGAAAAGTTGTAATTGGAAAATTTTATTATAACTTTTTTATTTTTTGGAGATGTTTTATTACAAAATTGTTATAATTCATTAAACCTTACAGTAATATTTGGATTGTATTATATGAGTATGATGAATGACAGGGGGAAATTAAAATGGTTGTAATAAAAACTGAAAGATTAAGCAAGATTTATGGAAAGAAAGACAATAAGGTTGTTGCTCTAGATAATGTTAGCCTTGAGGTAAACAAAGGTGAGTTTGTAGCAGTAGTAGGTGCCAGTGGATCTGGAAAGAGTACTTTGTTGCATCAAATTGGAGGAGTGGATCGTCCAACCTATGGGAGTGTAATTATTGATAATCAAGATATATACAAGTTGAAAGAAGAGAGCTTAGCTATATTTAGAAGAAGGAAGATTGGTTTTGTGTTTCAATCTTTTAACTTGATTCCAGTTTTATCTGTAGAAGAAAATATAAAGATGCCAGCATTACTTGACCATCAAAAAGTTGATGATGAATATTTTAAGGATTTAGTAAAAACTCTTGGTTTAGAGGATAGATTGAATCATCTACCTTCAGAACTTTCAGGTGGACAACAACAAAGAGTAGCTTTAGCAAGAGCTTTGATAAATAAACCAGCTATAATTTTAGCAGATGAGCCAACAGGAAACCTAGACAGTGAAACTTCAAAGGAAATCATGGAGATGTTGAAACTTTCAATTAGAAAGTATAATCAAACAGCAATAGTTATAACCCATGATTTATCTATAGCTGAAAATGCAGATAGAATCATTAAAATAAAAGATGGAAAAGTAGTTGAGTAGGAGGTTCAAATGAAAAGTTATAGTGAAATATCTACAAGATATATAAAGCAAAACAAAAAAAGAACTATATTAACCATAATGGGTATAACTTTAGCTACAATTTTACTTTTTGCTATAGGAACTTTTCTATTAAGCTTTAGGGATGCAATGATTGAACGTGCCAAGAAGGATACAGGAGATTTTGAGTTTCAATTAAATTATCTAAGTAAAGAAGAAGCAGAAAAAGTTGTGAATAATGCAGAAGTTAAGAATACAGCAATAGAGAGAAATTCTGATACTCTATATTATTTATTGCAACAAAATCAACAAAGGCAAGTTGCAGTTATATATGTTGATAAAGGGTACTATGAAAGAATTTTTACATCAAAATTAGTTCAAGGTAGGATTCCATCTGCCTCAGATGAGATAATAATAGATACTTATAATACAAAGAGTCTTAATGTTAAATTAGGAGACACTTTGACGCTGACTACAAAAGGTGGAGAAGGTAAGAAGTTTAAAATAGTTGGAGTTACCCAGCCTGAATATTATCGTGGAATTAGTATATATTCATATTTTGATAGTACAAGATTAGAATCAGAGTACAAATACAATCTAAGTATAAATTTAAAGAGTGAAAAGCATAAACAACAAATTGTGCAAAAGATAATATCACAAGCAAATATAAAAGTAAGTGATGATACTAAACATGATAATAGTCAACTTTTATATTTAACTCAAAATGGAGGAAATCAATTTAAAGCAGAAGGCCTAGAATATATATCTATATTTGTTATTGGCATGATTATGATAAGTACAATCATTGTAATTTATAATTCTTTTAACATATCAGTTATAGAAAGGATGAGATATTTTGGTATATTAAAGGCTATTGGAGCTACACCAAAACAAATAAAAAGAATTGTATTTAAAGAAGGATTCTTAATGGGGGGGATTGCGCTTCCTTTAGGCTGTTTAATAGGATTTTTTTCTCTTAAGTATGGTATAAAGTTATTTATTGGTGATAAATTAGTATATTTTGATAACTTTAAGGTAGGATTCTATCCAATAATTATATTAATAACAGCAGTTTTAGTAAGTATCACTATATTTTTATCTTTGATTGGACCAGCTAGAAAAGCAAAAAAAGTATCAGCTGTTGATGCAATGAGAAATAAGAATGAAATTAAATTAGGTAAGCTTAAAAGAAGAAAGGGGAGAATAGTATCTAAATTATTTGGAGTTGAAGGTAGTATTGCTTACAAAAATATTAGAAGAACTCCTTTTAGATTTATAGTGACGACTCTAGCCTTAACTATTTCTATTATAATGTTTAATGTGTTTTATGGGACCATAGATTATGCAAAACAATCTATTTCGCAAGAGTTTGTTAATTCATCTTATGAAGCAAGGCTATTTAAAGGTGGCTCACAGCCTGTTTTTTCAGATAAAGAGATTAAAGAATTGGAAACTAAAGATTTCTTGAAAAATAGGTATGATTATATGACTTCTAATATTGATTTTGTTTTAAATAATCAATATATAAATGAGGAATACAGTAGTAAAACCCAAAATTCTCTTGATGATAAAACATATAAAAGTGCTGGATATACTAAAATAGAAGGGGCAAAAATAATTTCTAGTAAACTAAATGAACTTCAAATAGCAGAGAAATATATTAAAAAAGGAAAGTTTGATAAAGAAGCCTTGAAAAATGGAGGAGTAATTCTTCTTGATGGTTCTCAAAAAAGAAATAAAAACGGAGAATTAGATACTGTTAGAGTCACAAATTATAAGGTTGGAGACATAATAAAAATTCCAAAGATAAAAAAATATACTGATTATAATCAGTTGGAAGATAAAGAAATCGCTTATGAAAAATGGGATGAAGATATGAAAAGTCAAATTTCAATGGCTATAAATAAGGGTGAATTTTATGAATTTCCTATAATAGCTATTGCAGATAGAGAACCATTTGATGGTTATAGTGTAGATGGTGCAGGTTTAATGATGAATGAAGAGTTATATAGCAAGTTAATAGGAAAATCTGAACCTACAAGATTATTTTTTGATTTTGATAACAATAATGATAGGATAAAAGCAGTAGATTATTTTCAAAGTACACAAGCTTATACTAACTATATGTTTGCAGATATGAAAGCAGAAGTAGATCATGTTAATAACATATTTAAACAAATAGGTTTCTTTGTTTACTGTTTCATTATAATAATAACTATTATATCTATAGTTAATATATTTAATACTATTTCTACAAATCTTTTATTGAGAAAGAAGGAATTTTCAACACTTAAGGCTATTGGAATGACTGAAAAACAACTTAGAAAGAGTGCGATGTTAGAAGGGACTCTCTATGGAATAATTGCAGCTGTATTTGGAGGTGTTATTTCAGCTATACTTTTGGAAGTGATGGTAAAGCTAGTGTCAGGGCTTGCAGAGTTACAATATAAATTTGATGTTGTGCCATTTATTTTATCTATAGTTTGTGCAATTTTGGTAACTTATTTATCCACTTTAGCACCATTAAAGAGAATAAAAAAACTTACTATTGTTGAAGGAATAAGTGACGAAGAATAAGCAATAACTTTTAAATACTCCCTCTTTAGATTATACTAGGAATAGCATTAGAGTTTTTATGTACTTAGAGTCTAGGAGGAAATTATGAAGATTTTATTAGTAGAAGATGATATGACTTTGGCTATGGGAATAGAGTATTCATTAAAGAATGAAGGGTTTGAAGTAATTCATGCTAATACCTTAGCAAAAGGCAGACAAGCTTATAAAGATTTAGAGATAGATATGATTTTATTAGATGTTACTCTGCCTGATGGGAGTGGATATGATCTTTGCAAAGAAATTCGTAAAGGTAGTGATGTCCCTATAATATTTTTAACTGCTTGTGATGAAGAAGTTAATATTGTTCTGGGACTTGATATGGGAGCAGATGATTATTTAACCAAGCCTGTTAGAGTAAGGGAGCTTATTGCTAGAATTAATGCAGTGGCAAGAAGAAAAAAGAAGGAAGATAGCAATTCAGATAAAATTGCATTTAGGGATTTAACTATATTGCCTCTAAAGTATGAGGTGTATAAGCAATCAGAAAAGATAGCGTTAACTTCAGTGGAGTATAAGTTATTGTTACTACTTTTTGAGAATAAAGGTAATGTGCTTACTCGAGTGCAATTACTTCAAAAACTCTGGGATATAGAAGGAGATTTTATAGAAGAAAAAACTCTAACAGTATATATTAAAAGGCTAAGAGAAAAGCTTGGAGAAGATAAGGATAACCCTTATATAGAAACTGTACGAGGTGTTGGATATAAGTGGATAGGTGAAGAAAGATGAATTTAAGAAGATTTTATACCAATCCAGAGGTAAAAAGAATTACGTTTAAATTTATAATAATTTTACTGTTAGGTACGGTCAGTATATTTTTGTTATCACTAACTATAGTAAAAAGCATAAATAAGATCTTAGTAAATCAAAATGCAATAGTATTAGCAGAGACCTTAGAGAATAAGCAGCCAAAAGATTTAATTAGAAATTTCTATACAGTAAAATCTAAGGATGAACTAAGCAAGGCAAAAGCATTATTAAAAAGCTATGGTTATGATGAGGAGCTTGCCTTAGAAAGCAATGATATAACCTATGGTTTTTTTAAAGAAATACTGATGGCATTTATACCAATTTATATATTTTTTGTTGTAATTCTGTATTTGCTGTTTATGAGAGAAATGAAGAATGTATTTTCTCAGATACAAAAGATAGTAAAGGAAACCAATACTATGTCAGATGGTAAATATGTACGAATTGAAGGTAGGTTTGAAGAAGGAGAGATGGCAATGCTAATCTCTTCTTTAAATTACATGGGAGATAGGGTTAACAATTCTATTGAATTGCTAAAAGAAGAAAGAGAGTATCTAAAAGATTTTCTATCTGACATATCGCATCAATTAAAAACACCTCTTGCATCCTTAATTATGTTTAATGATTTATTAAGAGAAAATGAGAATATGCCATATGATGATAGAGTGAATTTTTTAAACAAGTGTGAGGAACAGCTTGGTAGAATGGAATGGCTTATAATGAATTTATTGAAGGTCGGCAGACTTGAAGCTGGAGCTATTAACTTCAGAGTAGAAAATCAGTCAATAGAAGAAACAATTAATATTGCAGTATCTTCATTAAAAGCAACAGCTAAAAATAGAAACCAATGTTTAACTATTGTTGGAGATTTAGATTCGAAAATTAAGCATGATAGAGAATGGTTAGCAGAAGCTATATCTAATATTGTAAAGAATGCTATTGAGCATACAGGTGAAAATGGGGAGATTATTGTTAAAGTGGATAGAGGAAAGCTTATTACTAAAATTTATATAAATGATAATGGACCAGGTATTCCTAAAGATATGCAAACAAAAATTTTTCAAAGGTTTTACAAAGGAGAGAACTCTGTAAATCCAAAGAGCATAGGCATAGGTTTATCTTTGGCTAAAACTATTGTTGAAGAACAAAGAGGAGAAATAAAACTTATAAGTGAAGAAGGAAAAGGATCAAGTTTTATTATTAGCTTTATAAATTAGATATTTGGAGGTAAATAACAAGTTAAAATATGCCCCAGATATTTTTAGTTAGGAAAGGAAAATAGACTAGATAAACTTAATTACTTCTAGTTAAAATATTTATATATTAGAGTGAAAAAATGAGTACACAAGTTGTCTTGGCTGCATATAAATATATAAAATCTCTTTGCACTGCATATAAATCTACAGTACAAACTGATCAGGCCATGATTACATATGTTCATGGAGCCGGGCCAAAAGGCAACAGGATACAAATACCTGTGGGACAGTATAGTATATTGTTCTATAGGTATTTTTTTATTTACCTTCAGAACAGTATAGCACAAGATAAAAAGATGCAATGCCATAGAGCTATCAAACAAAATATTCTTGATAAGGTCAGGAATTAAAATGGAGGTAACTTTTTATGACAGAACAAGAAAAAGTAAATCAAATGCAAGGGTTAACAAATGAGGAAGCTAGGAAGCTCCAAGAAAGGTATGGAAAGAATGCACTAGTTTCAGAGAAAAAAGAAAATTTCTTTCTCAAAATTATAGAGGTATTAAAGGAACCAATGTTTCTACTACTTATTGTAGCAGCCATAATATACTTTATCCTTGGTGAACCTCGTGATGGAGCCATAATGCTAGTATTTGTGGTTGGAATAATTAGCATTGATGTAATTCAGGAATGGAAGACAGACAAGACATTAAAAGCATTGAAAAATTTATCAGCACCACATATAACAGTAATTAGAGATAGAAAAGAACAGTTAATAAGTAGTGAGGATTTGGTACCAGGAGATTTGATGATAATAACAGAAGGTGTAAAAATACCTGCAGATGGAACAGTTATTAAGGCTAATGATCTCTGTGTGGATGAATCATCATTAACTGGTGAAGCAGAGCCAGTATGGAAGGTAATTGAGGAGCAGGATAATAAGGATTATTGGAAGAAGAATTATTGTTATGCTGGCACATTAACTACTCAAGGTTGTGGTATCATCTTGGTAGATAAGATAGGTGCTGAAACTGAATATGGAAAGATAGGCAAAAATATTGCAGATGCCCCAGATAGACCGACCCCTATGGAAAAGCAAACCGGTAAATTGGTTAAAGTATGTGCAATAATTGCTGCAGTTTTATTAATGTTGGTCTGTGGTATAACTTATATGAACTTACATGATTACATTTTTAAGGATAGAATTATTGAAAGCATACTATCAGGAATAACTCTTGCCATGGCAATGATTCCCGAAGAGTTTCCTGTTATATTAACGGTATTTTTATCTATGGGAGCTTGGAGATTAGCTAGGAAACATTCTCTTATTCGTAGACTTCCAGCTGTAGAAACTTTAGGTGCTGTTTCAGTGCTTTGTGTTGATAAAACAGGCACCGTCACAATGAACAAAATGAAAGTACAGCAGTGTTGGTCATTAAATAATGATATATACAGTTTAAGTAAAGCAATGGGAATGGCTTGTGAGACAGAAGCCTATGATCCTATGGAAAAGGCTATGGTAGATTATTGTGAGCAAAATAATATTACAAAAAAAGAGTTATTTAGCGGAGAGCTAATTACTGAATATTCTTTTACTAACGAGAATAAAATGATGGGTCATGTTTGGAAGTCGCCAGAAGAAATTGTGATAGCAGCAAAGGGTTCTCCAGAAAAGATATTAACTCTTTGTGGATTATCAGCAGATGAGTTTACAAAGGTAAAGAATCAAATATATGAAATGTCCTCTAAAGGTCTAAGGGTAATTGCTATAGGAAAAATGAAGGTAAATGATGTAGAAAATATACCATCCACTATTCATGAATGCAAATTAGAATTATTAGGTTTAGTAGGACTTGCAGATCCACCTCGAGATGGAATAAATAAAGATATACAGAGGTGCGTAAAGGCAGGAGTACGAGTTGTAATGATCACTGGAGACAACGGAATCACTGCAAGTTCAATTGCAAAGCAAGTAGGAATTCCACACAGTGATGAGATTATCACAGGTGATGATTTAAATAATATGGAGGATGATGAACTTAGAGAAAAAATAAAGACTGTAAGTATATTTTCGAGAGTAGTACCAGAGCATAAGATGCGTATTGTCAAAGCTTTTAAAGAAATTGGAGAAGTTGTTGCTATGACAGGAGATGGAGTAAATGATGCTCCAGCTTTAAAATATGCAGACATTGGAATTGCTATGGGGAAAAGAGGCTCAGAGGTTTCAAGAGAGGCAGCAGACTTAATTCTATTAGATGATAATTTTTCTACTATAGTTGATACAATTAAAGATGGCAGAAGAATATATGATAATATCAGAAAAGCTGTGGGGTATGTTTTCACAATTCATATACCAATTGCTTTTGCTTCATTATTAGCACCTCTTCTTGGTGTAGAATCTTCACTATTATTGTTGTTGCCTGTACATGTTGTCTTACTTGAATTAATAATTGACCCAACTTGTTCAATAGTTTTGGAAAGGCAGCCTGCAGAAGATGATATTATGGAAAGACAGCCTAGAAATGCAAAGGAAAATATATTGACACCAAATTTATTATTAAGAAGTGTACTTCAAGGGATGGTACTATTTATTGCTTCATTTGGAACCTATTATTTATACTTGCAGCAGAATCCACAGGAAGCAGCTACAGCTCGTTCAATGGGATTAGCTATAATAATGATTGCTAATTTATTGCTTGTACAAGTAAACAGTTCAAATAAAAACTTGGCTTATGAATCTGTTGCTAACCTAAAAAAAGATAAAGTTATGTGGGCAATATTCATAGGTACAATAGTAGGACTTGCTGTGATTTTATACAGTCCTATTTCTATATTTTTAAATCTTGCTCCCTTAAGCATTATGCAATTAGGAATAGTAGTTGGAATTGCAGTAATCTCAGTTATGTGGTACGACATTATGAAGTTATTTAAGAAAGATTAAAGATAAGTAAGTATTAATAATTTATATTATTAGAATAGAATACCTGTTGGATATGCATTTCAACAGGTATTTATTATTATTTTGTAAAACAAAATGTGCCTTTACAGCCTATTAATTGTTAAAGTTACAATTTGTTTTTTTAAAAACTGATTGAATTTAATTTAATCAAATCACTTCTTATAAGCAAAGTTCAATATAGACATGTAGATGTATAGCAAATGAAGCTGAAATTTGCTATGTTTTGAGGGAAATTATTCATCATAAGGCAACTAATGTTTTGGATAAGTGTATCGATAATGTAATTGTATTCCTTATATGTAAGTAAAGTTGTTTTGTTTAGGCAGCAAAGAAAAGTAACTTAACATTGAGGAGAGGGGGGCTATATATTAAATCGTTTTAAAGGAGGACAAGTATGGAAATAAGTATGAATGCAGGCATTAATGCGCATAGGTATTATACTATTAGCCAAAATAATAGTGGAAAGTCTATTAGTAAATTATCAAGTGGCTTGAGAATTAATCAAGCTGCAGACGATGCCGCTGGACTAAGTATTTCAGAAGGGATGAGAGCTCAAATTAGGGGTTTAGATCAAGGGAGTAGAAATGTTGAAGATGGAATTTCACTTGCGCAGACAGCAGAAGGAGGGTTAGATGAAATTCATAAGTATTTGCAAAGGGGGAGAGAACTATCTGTTCAAGCTAATAATGGTACATTAACAGATGATGATAAAAAGCAAATACAAAAAGAAATTGATCAAATCAAAAAGGGAATAGATGATATTGCGAATGGTACAGAATTTAATAAAATACATCTTTTAAATGAATCTAGTATTTCTGCAGGTAATAAAGTTAGCGCTGATAATATCATAAAGGGATTAAAAGGCGGTTGGCTAGAGAAAGCAGAAGATCGTATTTTTAACACATATGGTATCAAGGGAACAGGAAGTTCAAACTTAAATATTTATTTAGATGAAGGAACACCTTATGGGGAATTGGCACATGCAGGTGGACCAACTGGAAATCTTGAACTTCATATTGATTTAGCTGATTTTAACCCTGCTTCAGGTCAAGATGGCCAAACAATTGAAGGGAAGGGCTACTATGCAGATAGAGTTATTGCTCATGAAATGACTCATGCAGTAATGGATGAGGTTTTAGGAGCCACAAAGATGAATGATATGCATACTAATAATGCATTATGGTTTGTTGAAGGTACTGCAGAATTTACCTCAGGAGCAGATGAAAGATTAAAATCAGTAATCGGAAAATCTGATCAAACAGGCATAGATACAACTAAAATGAATAGTTTGATATCTAGGGCAAATGATTTGTTAAATGGAGCAGCATGGAATGGTGATGATCAAGACTATTCTGCTGGATATTTAATAACAAAATATGTTGAAAATAAATTAAAAGGCAATGGTAAAGATTTAAAGGATGTAGTCAACGACATAAAAGTTGATTCTTCAGGTACATCTGCTACAACTGTATTACAAAATTCAATTGGAACTCGAACAGGTTCAACATCATATGCTAATTTTAAAACCGATTTTGCATCTAATGTAGGCAATTATATAACTAATAGTATTCATTTAAATTGGGGGGCAGATGAAACAGACACAGGTTCAATAGCAGGTAGTGATAATGGTGGAAGTGCTTTAAATGCCGAAGATGTTATTAATGAAAGTGGCGTTACAGCTAAAGACCAACCATTAACTGGTTTTAAAGTGGTTTGGCCTAAAGAAGATGATACTAAGCCATTAACAGTACAAGTAGGAGCAAACCAAGGCGAAACTTTAGAAATTAAAAGAGTTAATGCTACTAGTGCAGCACTAGGAGTAGATCAAGTTAATGTAGTTAGTGGTGCTACAGATGGAATAAATAAATTTGAGAGTGCCATCAATAAAGTATCTCAATATAGAGCAGATATTGGTGCAATTCAAAACAGATTAGAGCATACAATGAGCATTGATGATAATACTGGTGAAAATCTACAGTCATCTGAATCAAAGGTTAGAGATGTAGATATGGCTAAGGAAATGATGAGTTTTGCTAAATCAGGTATATTAAGCAAAGCAGCTATGTCAATGATGAGTCAAGCTAACTCTTCAGCTAATAGTGTATTATCATTACTACAATAAATTTATATATAGTTTAAAAAGATATTGTTTATGAAAAATAGTAAATTAAGATATAGCCAGAAGTAAAGTATTTGTTTAAAATGATGATGATTAGTTTGTATACAAATTTACGTTTATATTACAAAACTAGTTATTTAATATATTGACAAATAAGCCTATAAATGATATTTTTTCTATAGAGTTATACGACTGACGGAAGTGGAATTAACCACATGAAGTATAACAGAAGTAAGCCGACCGTCTGGGCAAAAAGTCCGGATGGTGGGCTTTTTCTTGTTTAAAAAGGAGTGTATAAATTAGATGAAAGAATTAACATTAAAGTATGGTTGTAACCCAAATCAGAAACCAGCTAGAATTTATGCAAAGGAAGGAGAGCTTCCTATAAAAATTCTTAATGGAAATCCAGGCTATATTAATCTTCTAGATGCTTTTAATAGCTGGCAACTTGTAAAGGAATTAAAGGAAGCTACTGGCTTAGCTGCTGCTGCATCCTTTAAGCATGTAAGCCCAGCAGGAGCTGCTGTAGCTGTTCCTTTAACTGAAACTTTGAAGAAGGTATATTTTGTTGAAGGTATAGAACTATCAGATATTGCTACAGCATATGTGAGAGCAAGAGGTGCAGATAGAATGTCATCTTATGGTGATTTTGTGGCCTTATCTGATGAATGTGATGAGCAAACAGCAAGATTTTTATCAAGAGAAGTTTCAGATGGAATTATTGCACCATCTTATTCAGAAGCTGCTTTAGAAATTTTAAAAAATAAACGTAAGGGAACTTATGTGGTTATACAAATGGATGAAAATTATGTTCCAGCTGAAATAGAAACAAAGGATGTTTATGGAATAACCTTTGAGCAGAAAAGAAATGATGTAAAGATAACAGAGGATATGTTAGAAAACATTCCAACCCAAAATAAAGAGATACCTGATAGTGCTAAAAGGGATTTAATTATTTCACTAATCACATTAAAGTATACACAATCAAATTCTGTATGCTATGTTAAGGATGGGCAAGCAATCGGTATAGGTGCAGGACAACAGTCTAGAATTCATTGCACAAGATTAGCAGGGAATAAGGCTGATATATGGTTTTTAAGGCAACATCCTAAGGTTATGAATCTTCCATTCAAAGAAGGAGTAAGAAGGGCAGACAGAGATAATGCTATTGATGTTTATATATCAGAGGATCATATGGATGTATTAGCTGATAGAGTATGGGAAAATATTTTCACTGAGAAACCAGAGATATTGACAAAGGAAGAGAAGAAAGAGTGGTTATCACATTTGACAGATGTTGCATTAGGTTCAGATGCTTTCTTCCCATTTGGTGATAATATAGAACGTGCTGAAAAGAGCGGAGTTTCATATATAGCTCAAGCAGGAGGTTCTGTAAGGGATGATAATGTAATTGAGACTTGCGAAAAATATAATATAGCTATGGCGTTTATAGGAATACGTTTATTTCATCATTAATTAGAGATAGTTAAAGTAAAGTTATAAATGAGATATATGTTTACTAAATATATGTATAGAGTTGTTCCACTTAAATGTTGGTAAAAGAGGTAGAATGTTTGTGACTTATTCACAAACATTATTATGGAATAGCTACATATAGGTAAGTGTTAATAGAAAATAGCATATGTGTTAGAATGCATATGCTATTTTACTTAAATATATAATTAAAAAGTTTAAATATCTAGAGGAGTACAGCAGTCCCCTGCTAAATATTTTAATGTGGATAGTGCATAAATTTTAGAATATTTATGATTATTAAGGGGGAATACTAATATTAAAATACAATAAATTTATAGAGAATTTATGGCAGGTACAACAAGATAAAAATATTATGTAAAAATTCAAATAGAAGAATATTAAGAAAAAGACTTGCAAAATTTAGTGGTTGCACTGTATAATCTAAAAACGAGTAGAGACTATATCTGCTAAAACGTTAGATAAGACTAAAAGTTATTTTTAGTAGAAGCACAGAGGAGGAAAATAAATGAATCAAAAACTGCTTATAATTAATCCAGGTTCCACATCAACTAAAATTGCTGTTTATGAAGGTGAGAAGGAACTTTTTGAAGAGACACTTAGACATACTACAGAGGAAATTGATAAGTTTAAGCATATCTCTGATCAAGAAGATTTTCGTACTAATATTATTTTAAAGGTATTGAAGGATAATAATATTGATGTAAAACAAATGGATGCAATAGTAGGAAGAGGTGGACTTTTAAAGCCAATAGTTAGTGGTACCTACAATGTAAACGATGTTATGTTGGGTGATTTGAAAGATCCAACAAAAGGAGAGCATGCGTCAAATTTAGGAGCCATAATTGCTAATAAAATTGCTACATCTATTGGAAAAACTGCATATATAGTAGATCCAGTAGTAGTAGATGAAATGGAGGAAATAGCTAGGTTATCTGGAGCCCCAGAATTACCTAGAAAGAGTATTTTCCATGCATTAAATCAAAAGGCTGTAGCTAAGAGATATGCAAAGGAGAATTCTAAGAGATACGAGGATGTAAATGTTATTGTTGCTCATATGGGTGGAGGAGTTTCTGTAGGTGCCCATAAAAAAGGTAAGATAGTAGATGTCAATAATGCACTTGATGGTGAAGGCGCTTTTTCTCCTGAAAGAAGTGGTGGAATTCCTTCTGGTGATTTAGCAAGAATGTGCTTTAGTGGAAAGTATACACTACAAGAAATACTAAAGAAAATCACAGGTCAAGGTGGATTTGTAGCTTATCTTGGTACAAATGATGCAAGAGTTGTTGAAAAAGCAGCATTAGAAGGTGACGAAAAATCAAAGTTAGTTCATGATGCTATGGGATATCAAGTTGCAAAGGATATAGGTGCGGCTGCAGCAGTACTTAATGGTGAAGTTGATGCAATAATCTTAACTGGTGGCATGGCATATGGAAAACCTATTGTAAATTTAATTAGTGAAAAGGTATCTTTTATTGCTCCTATAGTCGTATATCCAGGTGAGGATGAAATGCTTGCCTTAGCTCAAGGTGTGCTTAGAGTATTAAATGGTGAAGAACAAGTAAAGGAATATAAGTAATATATCACAAAAGAGCGTATTTACAATACGCTCTTTTGCTTAATTTAAAATATTATTAGCGTTTTAAATCAGGATAGTTACTTTGTTTTGTTACCATTTAAAGTTAAAGTATTAGCATTTCCAACTTTAACTTTTACATAGGTTACATCGCCGTAAACATCTTTTCCAGAAGCGATACATTCCTCGTCACTATTTAATAATTCACTATAAGAAGTTTTAGTTTTCAATGATGTATTATTTGATTTTACATCAGAACTGTTTCTATTATGAATTTTTAAAATGTAGTATTTAGTATTAGGTGTAAAGCTACCAGTCTTGTCACTTAAATCTACCTGTACGGAACTTGTTTTATCTTGTGCAGATATAGTTTGTTTGAAGTATTCACCTTTTTCATATTTATAAGTTGCACCATCATCGTCGTAATAATTAAAGTTTGTTTTTTGTGTATCAGGGAATATATCAACATACATATTAGTAACTGGTTTTTCACCTACATAATTTTGATAATCTTGATTAGGAATTATAGCTCCACTCTTAATAAATAGAGGTATATCATCCCAAGTATCTTTGTTTACTGCATATTCTATAGTTTGACCACCTTGATAAACTTTTCCAGTGAAGTAGTCTGTCCATGTTCCAGCAGGAAGGTAAATCTTTTGACTAGTTGCATTTTCATCAACAACAGGAGACACAAGAAGGGAATCTCCAAACATCCAAGCATCAACGTAATTTGCAACCTTATCATCGTTTGGATAATCAAATATTAAAGGTTTTACTAAACCGACTCCACCTTCATAGGCTCTTCTATCATAAGAGTAAATGTATGGGATTAAACTGTATCTTAATCGGATTGCTTTTGTAGCAGCAGCTTCAGCAGTTTTTCCAAATACCCAAGGTTGTCTTACTTGATTTTGATTTCCGTGAACTCTGAAAATTGGCACAAAGGCACTGAATTCCATCCATCTAGCATAGTTTTGAGGTGTTGGATCTCCGTCATTAAATCCACCAGTATCCATACCCCACTTAGGCTCTCCAAGATTAATGGCTGATAACATTCTTTGTCTTTGAGCTGCCATGGAGTAGAAGCCTGTTGAAATATCACCTGACCACATTCCATAACCATAACGTTGAGATCCTAAATAGAAATTTCTATTTATAGACCAGACTCTCTTATCGTTATATGATCTTTGACCTTCATATAATGATTTTTGCATATTCATAAATTGCATATTATCATCAAGCTCATCAGCTTCATCATTCCACCAGCCTGATATACCTGTATCAATTGCCTTTTTACAGTTGTTAAAGAACCACTTTTGAGCAGCTGGAAGTGAAAAGTTTAGATCACTTACTGGTTTACCTGAAAAGTAATCATTATTACTAGAATAAGAATCACCACCATACCAAAGTTTATTATCTGTAGCATATTTTCCTTCCACTGTATCTAGATGTAGTCTAGGCTTCATTATGCCTGTAAGTTTTATTCCTTTTTGATCCATCATTTGCTTTAGTTTACCTGAAGTTCCATCTGGAAATTTTGTATCATTCCATCTAAATTCTCCATAGTTATCGTCTCCCCAAGCTTTCCAGTCAAAATCAAGGGTATAATTGTCTATAGGAATATTCTTTTTACGATAAGTATCTACTATGTCAATCAACTGCTTTTCATCAATTCCCCATTGACTGTTAGTAAATCCCATTGCCCATTTAGGATACATTGGTGACTTACCTGAAACTTTTGATACAGCTCCCATAATATCAGTAGGGGTACCTACAAATACATAGTATTCTGTATCAGTTCTTGATGAATCTGTAAAGTTTAAGGTATCCTTATCTATATTGAAAGTACCTCCATTTGAATCAACTAAAACACCATATCCCTTGGTGCTCCAAGTGAAGGGACCACCACAATGACCTTGTTTACCAGCAGCAACTTCTACTTCATTGCTTCTTAAAATATTAGCAGAAGCATCTTCAGTGTTATCATAGCCACTTATTCCATAAAATTTGTCTTCAGAATTATGATTTAATTGAACACCTTTATTGTATACATCTTTAACATCTTGTTCTTTTATTAAAAGTTCTCCTTTAGCATTAAAAACTGATACCCTATGAGTTGACTTATCAATTTTTACTGTCATCGTATCTGTTTTCATAGTAATTGGATTTGAAGATTTATCAATGGTAACCTTTGCTGGTGTCCATTGATTATCACCAACAACAGCGGTGTGAGTACCTTCTTTTCCATTGATTAGATTATCAATTTTTACAATGTCATTACTGCATATTTGCACTGAAATTTTGTTTTTTCCATCTGGAATTATAACAGTAGATCCATTTATTTTTATTGTTCTAGAGTTAAGGTAAAAACCACCGCCAGCTATAAGAGCAACAAGCAAAACAGATGAGCCTATAATTGCAGATTTTTTATTGATTTTTTTCAAGACTATCCCCCCTCATGTTTTGGAAACGATTCCAAAAATAATTATACCACTTTTTCTTTTTTATTACAACTAAGTGAGTTTTGTGTAAGCTCAGTAAATTAGGTACGTTGAAGTTAAAATAAGCTTGTTTGTAGATTGAAAATATATCTATGTATATAGTTAAGATTATTTATATATTTATATGTTTATGTTTAAATATATAAATATTTACAGTGAATATGCTACATTGAAATAAATACTGCCATTATGTTACTATTAAATAAATTAAAAAATGTAAATTAGAAAGTTGGATTGATTGAGGGGTATAAAGATGAAAGGCAATATTTATGATGAGATGTTTCAATATGTAAAACAATATTTAGAAGATAATGATGGAGAGGTTTTCAATATTGGATACTTTCCATTTAGAAAGCGTTCAGAGCATATTAAGCGCGTATTAATATGGACACAGAGACTTATGGAGGAAGAAACTTGTATTAATAAAGAGGCAGTATTGGTATCTGCAATATTTCATGATATAGGTTATGCTCTTTCTTTGGATAATTCAACTCACGCACAAAATAGTGCTGTTTTATGTGATAAATATTTAAAGGAAAATGGATACAAGCCTGATTTTATTAACTTTGTTACATATCTTGTAGAAAATCATTCTAATAAAGAATTGATGAAAATTAGTGATACTCCATTAGAATTAATTATATTAATGGAAGCTGATTTACTTGATGAAACAGGGGCCTTATCTGTGGTATGGGATTGCATGATGGAAGGTTCTCAAGATGTACAATCCTTTGAAAAGACATACAAACATATTTTAAAGTATTCTTATAAAACATTAAGTGTAAATCCTATGATTACACCTAAAGCAAAAGAATTTTGGAAAAACAAGCAAGATCTTATGCAAGAATTTATTAGACAATTATCCTTTGACTTGGATATAAATTTTTAATATATATTTTTACAGAACCAAAAGCTAAAGTAATTGAAATGAAAGTAAGAAGTAGAATTCTATGAAAGAATTAATTCTACTTCTTATTTTTGTGCATAATTAAAACTTTTCTTAATAAAAAATGCAATATACTATGAGTTTACAATACTAACAAATGATAGTATTATGGAAATATAAACTAATAATTGATAGTAAAGCGTGAGCGGGTAATTAGGAGGTTTTATGCAAAATAGTGAAGTGAAAAAAAATACAAAGCAAAAAATATTTGAAGTAGCAGCAAATTTATTTGCTAAAGAGGGCTATAATGGTGTATCTATGAGGGAGATAGCCAAAGAAGTAGGAATAAAAGAAAGTTCTATATATAACCATTACAAAAGTAAAGAAGAAATTCTTAGTAGTCTATTAGATTACTTAGCTGAATCATTAATTACATATAAACCTAGTGAAGAAGAAATCGATAAGATGCTAAATTACATGTCTATTGAAGATGTTTTTAAGCAGTTACTTATGGGATTCGGAAAATCTTTAAATGTTACCATAGATACTATTGCCAGAATAGTATACACAGAGCAGTTTAGAAACGAAAAAGCAAAGAAACTAATGTTAGAAAACTTGATTGGTGAGCAATCAAAATTTTTTGCCAATGTTTTGAGAATTATGAAGAAGAAAAATCTAATTAGAGATGTTGATTTACAATTGGTAGCTGATCAATATAATTATGCTCTTTTAGCTATAACTGTTGAATACGCACATGCTGTAAATAATGGTGCTGACACAGCACCTGCTATTAGAAAGATGTTTAGAAATGTGAATTTTATATGTGAATATTTGAAACCAATTTAGATTAATAAAAGTAGAGAACAAGAGGGGGAGTAATTAATGAAAAAATTTGAAAAAATAACTATGCCATTGGGGATGGTTGGTGTAATTGCATATATGCTACATACTATTCTTGGAAATTTACTATGGGAAGAATATAATCCAATTACAACAGATATTAGTTCTCTAACAGCAGTCGGTGCTCCAAATGCTGTATTACTTAAAACTTTTACAAATGCATATGGTATTTGTACAATTTTATTTGTGGCAGGACTTATAATTAAATCTTTTAGAAAATATCACTTAGTGACACGAGTAGGATATATTGTAATGATGATTATGCAGATTATTTCAATGGTTGGCTATAGTCTTTTTCCATTGACAGGCAATAAAAAGGTTATGAATTTTCAAAATAGTATGCACATCATAGTAACGGTTGCAGTAGTATTTACTACAATTGCATTTGGTTTTATACTTGCAGTTGGATACTTAAAGCAAGAAAAAATAAAACAACTCGGAAGTTTTGTTATAATAATGTCCATTATTATAACGATAACAGGAGCAACTAATCCCATAGGAATGGGGATGCAACTTAATATTTTAGGTTTAACAGAACGCTTGGTTATATATTCTTTACAGTTTATGATGTTTACACTATCTTATTATTACACTTTTAATAGATATGAGAAAAATGATTTTGCTGTATAAAAAATAATCAGAAAAGTAATGTTTATTGAAAGACAAGTGTATTAATTAGTGGTTTGATTACTACAAGGATTGATATATAATATAAGTTATGTTACAAAATATGAAAAGAATAGCATCAAGGGGTAGAGTTAAATGAATAAGAGATATTTGAAAATTTTGAAAAAAATAGCATTGATATTGTTAGGTAATACAATTTATGCTTTGGCTGTTACTATGTTTATTTTACCAAATGGGTTAATTACAGGTGGAACCACCGGATTAGCATTGATATTTAACCATCAATTTGGTCTTCCTATTACTGTATTTGTTTCTGTTTTTAATATAAGTATGTTTATTTTAGGTGCACTTGTTTTGGGAAAGGCCTTTGCACTTACCACACTAATTAGTACCTTTTATTATCCATTTATTTTAGGTATTTTACAGAAAATTTCACCTTTACAGCATATGACTTCTGATCATTTGCTTTCAACAATTTATGCTGGTCTTATGATTGGATTTAGTATTGGAATTGTAATAAAAGCAGGGGCTTCTACTGGAGGTATGGATATACCACCACTAGTATTAAATAAAAAGTTTGGGCTGTCAGTTTCTGTAGTGATGTATGGTTTTGACTTTACTATTTTAATATCACAGATGCTTTTTGCAAATAAAGAACAAGTGCTTTATGGACTTTTGTTAGTGCTAATTTATACAGTGGTATTGGACAAAGTGTTGTTGCTTGGTAAATCTCGTACTCAAGTAAAAATAGTCAGTGATAAATACGAGGAAATTAACCAAATGATTATTAGGAATTTAGACAGAGGATCAACTTTGATTCAAGCAGAGACAGGGTATTTTCATAATGATAATTTAGTAGTTCTTACTGTGATTTCAAATAGAGAACTTCCAAAGCTAAATGAACTTGTTTTGGCTATAGATCCAAAGGCATTTATGATTATCAGTAGAGTTAATGAAGTCAAGGGACGTGGTTTTACCATGGATAAGAGTTATGCACCAGCTAGCGAAAATATAGGAAAATAAATTTAATATAAGTATGAGTATACAGAAAGTATTGTATACTCTATGGCTATCTTAAAAAGTTAAATATAAAACTAAGATTGTATACAAAACTATTACAATGTTATAATATATTATAAAATGAATTATTAACCAAAGTGGGAGGCGTATGCATTATGACAATGGTTGCGATAGTAGGCTCCGTGCAAAGACTGCATAGAGATATATAGAACAATGTCTTGTTCGGAGCCGAATATAAAATAGATAGTATAGGCTTAAATATTTTTGTGTAGGCTTTGCTTCTTTATTTACAAAAATAAGAGTAGATAGGAGCAAATGTTATGAGATACGAAAAAGCACAGAATATATTGCCAAAGGATATAGTTGAATTACTTCAACAATATATAGATGGTGGCTATTTATATATACCTAGAAAAGAAGATAGTAAAAAATCTTGGGGAGAGAACAGTGGTATAAGAAATAGTCTAAAGCAAAGAAATAGAGAAATATTCAATAAGTATAATCAAGGAGTTTCTGTTAAAGAGCTTACTGAGGAGTTTTATCTTACTGAATATAGTATTAGAAGAATAATACGTGAAGAAAAACAAGTAACATAGATTGAAACGGTATTTTTATATTATCATTTTTGATTATATATAAATACCATTTTTTGTATTGAACTTTACAGATGGATAGAACTTGTTTGTTGCAGAAGTATTTGTGAACTAGAAATCATAACCAAGATAAAGCTATAATTTAACTTATAAGGAGTTGATAGAAGTGGAACAAAAACTAAATGCAAATAAAATTTATCCTAGAACGGATGATTATAGTATAGTTTATTTAAAGAATGTAATAACAAAACCTAATATAATTATTGGTGATTTTACTATGTACAATGATTTTTATAATGATCCAAGAGATTTTGAAAAGAATAATGTTTTATATCATTATCCTGTTAATGAGGATAAGCTTATTATTGGCAAGTTTTGTTCAATTGCCTGTGGAGCAAAGTTTATGTTTACAAGTGGAAATCATGCGTTAAAATCATTGAGTACCTATCCATTTCCTATTTTCAGTGAAGAATGGGATAGTTCTATGAATGTAACTGAAGCTTGGGACAACAGGGGTGATATAGTAATTGGCAATGATGTTTGGATAGGATATGAAGCTGTTATTATGCCTGGGGTGCATATTGGTGATGGCGCAATCATAGGAACTAGAGCTGTGGTAACAAAAGATGTACCACCATATGCTATAGTTGGTGGAGTACCAGCAAAAGTTATAAAGAAGCGATTTGATGATTCTATTATAGAGGATTTGCTTAAAATAAAGTGGTGGAATTGGAGCTATGAGAAGATATCTGAAAAGCTAACTTTTATTAGAAGTGGAGATGTAAAAACATTAAAAGAATAGGAAAGAAGTTATGCTGAATAATAAAATTTTAATTATATAGAAAATAAGAGAATGTAATTTTAATTATGTATGGACATAAATTGGAGAGGTAAAAATGAATAATTGTATATTAGATGAATTAATAGAATCAGTTAAAACACAAAATCTTCAGGTGCTTAGTGTGGTAGTGAGAAAGGATGGGGAGATAATTGCAGAACATGATTTTGAAGAATCAAAACCAACATTACTATGGTCTGTAAGTAAGACCTTTACATCTATGGCAATTGGTATTGCAGAAAGTGAAGGATATTTTAAACTTACTGATAAAATTTTAGATTACTTCGATGCTGATATTCGTGAAATTAGTGATAACTTAAGAAAAATGACTATTCATGATTTACTTTGTATGGGAACTGGACATGCTGAGTGTCCAATGACAAAAGCTATGAATGCAAATCAATTACTTGATGATATTTCAAAGCTTTTCTTTGATGAGCCTGCTGTTTTTGAACCAGGTACACATTTTGTATATAATAACGCTGCTACCTATATGCTTTCAAAGCTTATTACTGTTACAACGGGACGGAGCTTAAAAGAATATCTAATGCCTCGTATTTTTGAGCCACTAGAAATACCAGAACCACAATGGGAAGTGGATGTAAATGGTATATGCTATGGATGTTCAGGATTATATTTAACAGCAAGAGAACTATCAAAGTTTGGACAATTATTGCTTAATAAAGGCGTATGGAACGGAAAACAGCTCATACCTGAAAATTATATTGAACAGGCTACAAAACCTCAGATTGATACGTCTGAATTTGATGCATTTTTTGCAACGGCAGATCATAAACAAGGATATGGCTATCAATTATGGATGAATTCGTACCATAATTCATATAGATTAGATGGTTTGTATGGTCAATATGTAGTGATACTACCGAATAAGAATGCAGTGGTGACTTACGTGTCAAATGAACCAACAAATATGACTGGAGTTTTAGAATTAACATGGAATACATTAATTGATAAGTTATGATGAATAATAAAATTTTAATTATATAGAAAATTAGATTCAGATGGGAGTGAAACCCAATCTGAATCAAGTTTTACTTGATAAATAATGCTGTAAATCTCAATTGGGTAAAGAAGAGATTTGCAGCATTGATTTTTTTTAATCAAATATGCAAATCAATATATATTTATCGTTTTACAATAAAAATATATTGAATTGTGATTAAGGGTGTGGTATTATTTTGTAAAAGAAATATTTAATACTTCTTTAAATTATTGTTTCTTCATGTGTAGCACATGAAGAATGGAGGATTTTATGGTAAATAATTATGAAGGAGATATCCCTAACTCTGACTATCAAGGACTTTGTGAGGTAATGGTGGAGGAGACTAAAGGTATAAAGATAATAAAAGAGAATTCTTTATTCTTTATTTTACTTAGTGTTGTGTTCGGTATATTTTGTACAGTATGTCTCTATAAGAGCTTGAGTGGAATTAATATACCATTGTTGGTAATTGTTTGGATGTTTTGCTGTATGACAGCATTAAATAAGCTGGAAATTAAGATTCCAAGGATTAGTTATTTATATATGACAGCAATTATGTTATTTAGTATTTCTACTATTTTTACTACAAGTAGTTTTTCTTTATTCTTTAATGCATCTTCTATAATTTTTTTTGGCTATATGCTACTTCAAAGAAATTTTTATGAAACTAGAAATTGGCAACTTCTTGGTTTTTTATTGGATATCCTTAACATGATCGTTCAGGTAATAGCAAATATTTTTACACCATTTAGTCATTTAGCAGCCTGCAGAAAGAAGAAGGTAGCAAAGGAGAGCAAATTTAAATATGTAATAATAGGACTTATTATAAGCATTCCTTTGGTTATGATAGTTTTAAGTTTGCTCATTAGTGCAGATTCAATATTTTCTCAAATGTTTGCAAGTATTTTTGAAAATATTAATTTTGAAGATTTATTTGGTATATCCTTTGTTTTTGGTATTGGGAGTATCGGTTTCTACGCTGTGTTAGCAGGTTTTGCTTCTCAACAAAATTCAGATAACCTTATAAATATTAGGAAGGGTGAACCAGTAATTGCTATTACAGTTACTAGTATTCTTACATTAATATATTTAATGTTTTCATTAATTCAAATTAAGTATCTTTTTATTGGAGGCGTAAATTCGTTACCAGCTGGATTTACATACTCAAATTATGCACGCAGTGGCTTTTTTCAGTTAGTTTTTGTAAGCATAATCAACTTTGGGTTGGTTCTTCTTTGCATTAGCGTATTCAAAGAAAGTAAAGTTTTAAAGGCCTTATTACTAATTATTTCTCTTTGTACTTATGTTATGATAGCATCCTCTGTATATCGTATGCTTTTGTATGTGGCAGCATATCATTTGACTTTTTTACGTGTGTTAGTTCTTTGGTTTCTTGCAGTATTAACTGTTCTGATGACAGGAATTATTGTTACTATCTTTTATGAAAAGTTTAACTTATTACGTTTCAGTCTTATTGTGGTTCTTTCATTTTATATGGTGTTTTCATATGCAAAACCAGATAAAATTATAGCTGAATATAATATAAGTCATATTAATAGATTGACTTATTCTGATGTATCATATATGCTAAATAATCTATCTTATGATGCAGCTCCTGCCATTTCAAAAATTGATTTATCCAAAGTAAATATGCATACAGAAAGTAAGCAAACTTTAAATAGTGATTTTCAAGAATACTTTGAAAGAGTTAAAAAAGATTATAATGACAGGGGAATTCGTGGATTTAATTTTTCTAGTTATGAGGCAAATAAGGCAGTACCAAAATAAAGTATATAAAATCATAAATCTCAGGTACAAATATTTTGATTCAATTTGTACCTGAGATTTAATGTTGAGTTAATTTATCCGATAGCTAGCATCCGTAACACTCATGGATAAGTTAAACTAAGATTCAGATGGGAATCAAACCCCACCTGAATCAAGTTTCACTTGATAAATAAGAATTTATCGTAAAACAATAAACAATTATTGACATGATGATTTCTAAAGTGTATTTTTATATTAAATGGAAAGGAGGAGGATTATGGAACAGTTAAGTTTATCAAAATGGTTAAAATCAATTGCTGTAGGAATAGGAATTATAGGACTCATAATATATTTATTAATAGTCCCTTTATGGGGAAATGACTTGGTGCAAGCTAATCCTAATTTAACTAATTGGTATTGGCCTTGGCTAATATTTATTTGGATAACAGGAATTCCTTGTTTTATGGTTTTATTTGAGTTTTGGAAAATATGTTGTGAAATAGGCAAGGATAATTCTTTTTCTAAGGAAAATGTAAATTCATTAAAGAGAATTAGTCAATTATTAGTTATCGATTCCACAATTCTTTTTGTAGGAAATGTAGTTTTATTTTTACTTAAGATGAATCACCCAGGTATTGCTTTAATAATGTTGTTTATCATGTTTGCTGGAATAGCAGTTGCTGTGTTATCAGCGGCTCTTTCACATTTTGTATTGAAAGCATGTAAAATAAAAGAAGAAAATGAATTAACGATTTGAGGTGAAGTCTTTGGCAATTATCATTAATATAGATGTTATGTTAGCGAAGAGAAAAATGAGTGTGACAGAGTTAGCGGAGAGAGTAGGAATAACAATTGCAAATATATCTGTGTTAAAGAATGGGAAAGCAAAAGCTATTAAAATCTCTACTTTGGATAAAATATGTGAAGCGTTGCAGTGTCAACCTGGAGATATTTTAGAGTGGAGAACTGAGGAAAATGAATAGAATGATTAAATAAAGCACCGTATTGGAGAAATCCTATACGGTGCTTTCATGTAAAAAATAGTTTACTTAATAAATTGCCGAGTTCTTCCCATAGTATATGCAAGTTTTATTATTGATTGCTCTTCTTTGGTCATTTCTCTATCATACATCTTTTCAAATTGCTTTATTAAAGCAGCAGTATCTACATTCTCTTTTGGCTGAGTAATTCTCTTTGGTGAATTTGGAGAATAAATGCTAGGTTTTATACTGTCATCATAGATTTTCTTGAAAACTTCAACAGTATAGTAAGCATCATAAAAAGCATCATGAAATTCTCCATCAATTGGTATGTTCAAAAGCTCTATAGCGGTTCTTAACCCAACTTGTGATTGCTTCGGAACTTTTAGATATCTTGAAGCATGCCTTTGAATATCAATAAAGTATTTTGAGAAAGAAGGTGTTGGAAAGTTAAAATATTTAATGTTTCTTAGCAATTCTTTGATATCTACCATTCCCCAAACGCATAATACAGTTTCATCTTCGCCAACAAACTTTTTAAAATCTTCATATACTTGAGTGAAATTTTTACACGAACTCACTTTTTCATTAGTTATTTTAGTTAAGTTTTCTATGTAAGGATGAATAATAGGATAAACTGTTGGTTTAACCAGAGCATTAAATTCAGAAATTGTTTGAAAGTTTTCATTAAGTTTTAATGCTCCAATTTGAATGATTTCAAAAGGTAACTTAGGATTTTTAACAGATTCAACATCTGAAGAATCAGAGAATTTCTGATTAAACTCTAAATCAAATATTATATAATTCATGTTTTTCTCACTTCCAAATTATTAATAGCAATAACTACTTTATAATTTCAATAATAACGTTTCTAAAATCGTTCTTTTCTATTCTATTTATAATACAGTATAATTGTTTTATGGATAAATGATCAAGTGAATTATAGAGCATCTTGAAAAATATATAAGTCTATATGAGATGGTTATTTAGACTTATATATTTTTAGGAACCTAAAAGGAGTGAAAAAGTATGGGTGAAGCATTACAGAAAAATAATTTGTTTCAATTTTCAATTCAGACAAAGAAGGAAGAGGAATTTGTAGATATAAACAGTTTGATCTACGAAGCGATTGAAAAATCATGTGTGGAAAATGGTATTGCTATTGTATATTGTCCTCATACTACAGCAGGTATTACAATAAATGAAAATGCTGATCCAGATGTGGTAAGGGATATAATAGTAACTCTTGATAAGGTATTTCCTATTAAAGGGGAATATAGACATTTTGAAGGGAACTCACATGCACATCTAAAGTCATCCTATATGGGAGTTGAAAAGGCAATTATTATTAATGAAGGAAAACCAATTTTAGGAAGATGGCAAAGTGTATATTTCTGTGAATTTGATGGACCGAGAATTAGAAATGTATTCATTAAGATTATAGCTGACTAATACACGGAAAAAATAAACCCTATTTAAGCTTTACTTAAATAGGGTTTTGATTTATACTTAAAGTTAGACATAAAATTACTATTTTATATATTACTTCATAATAATTATAGCATATAGAGAGCTTTGATGTCAATAAAAAAATATAAAGTTTTTAAATAATAAGGAGAGTGGTTTTTTGAGTAGTTATGAAAGTGAATTTCAAGAGGAAGTTGTGTATTTAAATAATGCAGTTACCCTTATCAATAGGAACTTAGATCAAGAGTTGAGTTCAATTGTTTCGGCAAAAAAGGAGTTAATAAATGAGCATAGAGATATGTGGGAAAACGCTGTACATTTCACTGATGATATTGATAGAATGGCTGAAATAAAACAAGATTTATCTGTTATTCATGTTAAAAGAGAGGGGTATGAAAAAATAGATGAAAGAATACAAAAATATAATGGCATGCTTAATAAACCTTATTTTGCAAGAGTTGATTTTAAGGAAGAGGGTGAAGAGAGTGCAGAAAAAATATATATAGGGTTTAGTAATCTTTTAGATGAAGATACTTATGAAGTTTATGTTTATGACTGGAGGGCTCCGATAGCTAGTATATTTTATAGATATGAATTAGGAGGTGCAAGGTACAATTCACCTAATGGGGAGATAGGTGGGCAGGTTTTAATTAAAAGGCAGTATGAAATCAAGAATGGGAAACTTGACTATTTTATCGATTCTAATTTAAACATTGCTGATGATGCTCTTAGAGAAGTCCTAGCTAAAAATACTTCTTCCAAGATGAAAACTATTGTAGAAACTATACAGAGAGAACAGGATATTATTATTCGTGATATTGAAAGTGAATTGCTTATTGTTCAAGGTGTAGCTGGAAGTGGAAAGACATCTATTGCATTGCATAGAGTTGCTTTTCTAATGTATCAAGGGTTTTTGACAAAATTATACGCTAACAATATAATGATAATTTCTCCTAATGACTTCTTTGGCAATTATATAAGTGATGTTTTGCCACAACTTGGAGAAGAGAATATTAGAACAGTTACATTTGAATATATATTTAAAGAAATTTTTGAAAACAGTATTAATGCTAAATCTAGAAATGAATTGTTAGAGGATATAATAGGCTGTGAAGATGTTAAAAGAAAAAATATAATGAAATCAAGTATGGAGTTTAAGTCTTCAAAGGAATTTGTCATTATATTAAATAGATTGATATGGTTTTATGAACACAAAATGATAGAAATTTCAGATATTTATTATAATGGAGTATATATTGCTGATAAACATTCCATAAAGGAATTTCTACTAAAGGATACTATAAATATGTCTATTGAAAAGAAATTGGCAATTATAGAAAATAGGATATTTGAAAAAGTTACCCCTATTAGAAAAAAGCGAAGAGAAAAGTTAGAGAAATATATTGTTAATTTTCCAGAGCATCAATTTGAAAGAAGAGCTATAGCAAGATTAATTACAATAAAAGAAACAAACAAATTAAAAGCACAAATTAGACGTTTTACTAAAGTTGATTATAAGAGAATTTATGAGGCATTGTTTAGGAATAAAAATTTATTTTACACATTGGCAAAAGGACTGAAGCTGCCAGAAAATATAGAAGGAATAATTGATAATTTTAACTGCAATTTTGAGAAATCTATATGTTATGAAGATATGTTAGCAATGTTGTATTTGAAGGTACGAATGAGTGGATGTAGCATATTTAAAGAAATCAAGCAAGTTGTTGTGGATGAAGCTCAAGATTATTATCCAATACATTTTCAAATTCTAAAGGAGCTATTTAAAAATTCTAGATTTACTATTTTAGGAGATATAAATCAGTCTATAGAAAAGGAAGCAACCTTATCAATTTATGATGATGTGAAAAATATACTAAACAAAAAAAGAAGTTCTACTGTAATTTTAAATAAAAGCTTTAGATGTTCATATGAAATTAGTAAGTTTAGTAATAAGTTTCTTGATGAAAATATCCAGATAGAAAGTTTTGAAAGGCATGAAGAAGAGCCTAAAATAATAGAGGCATTAAATATTGAAGATTTAGATAATAAGATAATTAATACTATAGAAGTATATAGGAATTTAAACTATGCTTCTATAGCGCTACTATGTAAGAGCATGAAAGAATGCGAAGAAGTTTATAATAGACTTAAAAATAAAATTAATATAAAAATTATTAGTAGAAGTGATGATGATATTAAAGGTATAGTAATAATGCCTATCTACATGTCAAAGGGATTAGAATTTGATTGTGTTATTGTTTATGAGGTAAATTGGAAAAATTATAAAACTGAATTTGATAGAAGATTATTATATATTGCATCTACTAGGGCATTGCATAAACTATCTTTATTTTATACTAAAAAACCTTCTAAGTTTTTATGATTTAGTTGTTATATGAGTATTAATTAAGGGAAAATGGCTTTAATAGTATATGTAGTATTTTGTATACAGTTGCAATATAATATAAATACAAAAATGTAATTAATAATAAAGATGTACTATATTGAAGTACACGGCTTTTTAGGGGGAAGAATATTAAATGAGATTTAAAGCGAAGGAAGATAATGTAAGACTATTAGGAAGAACGAAGTTAGTAGATGATATTAGATACATTAACTATACTTGTTCAGGAATTGAATTTGAATTTACAGGTACAAGTGCAAGTGTTGTGCTATGTTCAAACAGATCAAAGTGGGATGAGCAATTTAAGGCTTGGGTAGCTGTTTTTATAGATGATGAATGCGTTCCTAGCAAACGTTTTGCATTAGAAAGTGATGAGGCAGTTTATAAAATATATGAAACAAGCACACCACGTAAGGTGAAGATAAGATTAATGAAGATGTCTGAAGCAGCTTTTGCTAAGACAGCTATAAAAGAAATAATTATAGAAGGTGCAAATGAGATAACCCCTACAACAGGGAAGAAGCACCGTATTGAGTTTATAGGGGATTCCATAACTTGTGGATATGGTGATGAAGGTGTTTTAGATGTAGATATATTTAACACAACTCAAGAGAATCCGTGGGAAGCTTATGCTGCTAAAACAGCACGTCACTTCAATGCAGATTTTAATTGTGTATCATGGAGTGGTATTGGAATTATTTCAGGGTGGACAGATTCTGGAGATGCAAATACAGATTGGTTAATGCCAATGCTTTATAAATATACTGATGCTGCCATGGATAATGATGCGGGTAAGAAAGAATTTGAGGTTTGGGATAATAGCAAGTTTGAGCCACATTTAATAGTTATTAATTTAGGAACAAACGATACAAGTTATACAAAGGTAAATGAAGAAGAGAGAGTGCCTGAATTTGTAGAAGGATATTATAAATTTTTAGAGCAAGTTAGACTTAATAATCCTAGATCAGAAATAATCTGTGCTTTAGGTGCTATGGGGCAAGAATTATGTCCAGCTATTGAAACTGCTGTTAATAGATTTAAAAAAGATAAGGATGATAGTAGAGTTCATACATTAGTTTTTGATGTTCAATCAGAAAGTGATGGCATAGGTACAGATTCACATCCAAGCTTAAAAACTCAAGACAAGATGTCAAAACGGTTAATTGCTAAAGTTGAAGAAGTAATGGGATGGTAGAAGCTCCAGTTTATTAAGAAAAATAGTGGTAAAAGTGCCATAATCTTATGTAGATTATGGCACTTCTATTTTTGTAAAGCTTAATAGGGTTTCTAGATTAGTACTTATTACTCATATAGAACTATTCCATAATAATGTTGGTGGACAAGTTACAATGATTCGACATTTTTCTACCAACATTTAAGTGGAATACTTCTATATAAGCACCTCTGTTATACATAGGTGCATGCATATTTATCTAAATATTTGTTTTTGTAATCAATAATAGAAAGTACTTATGAATTATAAATTAAATAAAAAATTATGAAATATAAAAGTGCTTGACTTGGAGTTAACTCAAAGTGCTAAGGTATATCTAGAAAAGATTATTGGTGAAAGGAGAAAGTTATATATGAATATCGAAGAAGTAAGCAAAAAATATAATGTAACATTAGATGCATTGGATTCTTATGAGAAGCTCGGTTTAATCCCAAAAGTAAATACAAAGACAGATGAAATCAGAGAGTATACAGAAGAGGATTGTAAATGGATTTGTTTTATAAAAGTTATGATTGATGAAGGAATTTCACCTGAAGTGTTGGGAAGCTTATGTAATCTTGCTTCAATAAAAAGCAGCCTATATATTTAAAAATAATATCAATTTTAATTGACGAAACTTATATCAGAGAAACATTAATTTGATATGGTAAGTGGTATTATTATATAATAAGTGAAAGATAAGCAACAGTTAATATATTTTTGGCAAAATATAAATAAGTTTAAAGGAAGGAAGTTATAACTATGAATGATTTTATTTATGATGTTCCTGTAAAGGTGTACTTTGGTAAAGATCAACTTGGAAACTTAGGCGAAGAATTAAAGAAGTATGGTAAGCGTGTATTACTTACTTATGGTGGGGGTTCAATTAAGAAGATAGGATTATATGATAAGGTTGTAGCTGAAATTAAAAAGGCAGGACTTGAACTGTTTGAACTTTCAGGCATTGAACCTAATCCGCGTGTTACATCTGTTAATAAAGGAGCAGAGATCTGCAAGAAAGAAAAGATAGATGTTTTGCTTGCAGTAGGTGGAGGTTCAACTATAGATGCTACAAAATTTATTGGTGCAGCAACTTTTTATGAGGGAGATGCTTGGGATATTCTTACTGAAAAAGCGCAAGTTACTAACTGTCTTCCTATAGTTACAGTTTTGACATTAGCTGCTACTGGTTCAGAAATGGATCCAGGTGGAGTTATTAGTAATTTAGAGACAAAGGATAAGATTGGGTATATGCATCCATTGATGCTTCCAAAAGTATCTTTCTTAGATCCAACAAATACTTTTACAGTTAGTGAATATCAAACTGCATGTGGTTCAGCAGATATTATGTCTCATATAATTGAAGTATATTTTAATATGAATCAAGATATGTACATGTTAGATTGTGTTGCTGAAGGATTAATGAAAACTGTAATTAAATACACTCCAATTGCAATGAAAGAGCCTGAGAATTATGAAGCTCGTGCAAACTTAATGTGGGCATCATCATGGGCTATTAATGGATTCATTGATGGAGGCAAGAGACAGGCATGGAGCTGTCATCCAATTGAACATGAAGTGTCAGCAATCTATGATATTACTCATGGATTAGGTCTTGCAATACTTACACCACGTTGGATGCAATATACATTAGATGAAACAACAGTGTCTAAATTTTATCAATTTGGATGTAATGTGTTTGGTATTGATAAGGATATGGAACCTATGGCTGTTGCTAAGAAGAGTATTGAGATGCTATCTGATTTCTTCTTCAATACATTAGGTTTAAAGAGTACATTTACAGAAATAGATATTGATGATACAAACTTTAGCATAATGGCAGAGAAAGCATGCAGAGGTAGAGTGCTTCCTGGATTTAAACGACTTAACCAACAAGATATTGAAAACATATTTAAGATGTGCTTATAAAAAATTGTAATATATAATAACTCACTTACTTTTGATGTAAGTGAGTTATTATTTTATACACAAATTTTCATGTAAATGATGTTGTGGGGAGTAAGCTTTTACAATTGTTGTGATTTGGTACAGCTGGATTTAGGTAAATCCTGTGAAATCTTATGGTAATGGATTTTATCTGAGCTCGCTTCAAGGGCATCTTTATAATATTCACATTTATAATTTATGGTATCTAAGGTTGTCTGAAGATTAGCCATTTGCTCTTCAACAAGCTTTTTGCGTTCTACAAACATATCATATCGTTCTTTAAGGGTAGAATCTCCTTCAGCACACCAATCAATGAATGTTTTGATGTCTTTTATTGGCATACCAGTGTTTTTTAAACATTCAATAATATGGAGTGAATTTAAGTCTTCATCACTAAAAGTTCGGATGCCAGAATCATTACGTTTTACAAATGGGATAAGACCTTCTTTATCATAATAACGAAGAGTTGATGTTGTTAGGTTTAATTTTTTAGCTACTTCACCGATTGAATATTCCATAATATATAACCTCCACTAGAACTCTGTTTGAGTTAAAGTTAACTTTAATATTAAAATATCATGCAGAGATTATTTTAGTCAACATAAATTAAAGATTCTGATTAGTTGCATTTTAAATTTGATAAGCTAAATATTAATTTTACAAGAAGATTTTCATGTTTATACTAAAATACTTGACTTCAAGTTAACTTTAGGTGATACAATGAATTTGAAAAATTAGATTTCAAAAAATGATTTAATAGAAAGATAGATTTTTATAATATGCAAACTATAAAAAGATTTGAAAATATAGAATTGTATGAGGAGGAAAGTAAATTGAAGTATGATTTTGATAGCGTAATTAATAGAAGAAATACAAATAGCGTTAAATGGAATATGAATCCAGAACAAGATATTTTACCAATGTGGATAGCTGATATGGATTTTAAGACAGCAGAACCAATTATTAAAGTGTTGGAAAAAAGAGTTCAGCATGGGATTTTTGGATACGCAGAAACTCCAAGAGAATATTTTGAGGCAGAAGTTAACTGGTGGTATAAAAGACATAATTTTAGAATAAAAGAAGAATGGATTGAGCCTACAACAGGTGTTATACCATCACTTTCAGCTGTAGTCCAAGCATTTACGGAGCCTGGGGATAAAGTTCTAATTCAGTCACCTGTATATAACTACTTTAATTCATCTATAATAAATAATAAATGTGAGATAGTGCTAAATGAATTAAAGTATAATGGGGAGTATTATAAAATTGACTTTGATGATTTTGAAAAAAAGGCTTCAGATGAAAAAGTTAAAATTTTCATCTTATGTAACCCTCACAATCCAGTTGGAAGGGTTTGGAGTAAAGATGAACTTGAGCGTTTAGGTGAAATATGTTTAAATTATAATGTGATAGTGTTAGTTGATGAAATTCACAGGGATTTAACGTACAAAGGAAATAAACATATTCCTTTTGCAGCTATAAATGAAAAGTTTTTAATGAATTCTATTACCTGTACAGCACCAAGCAAAACCTTTAATATTGCAGGACTTAAAACATCAAACATAATAGTAGCAAATGAGGAGTACAGAAAAAAAGTAAACAGATCATTAAATGTTAATGAAACAATAGAACCTAATATTTTTGGTATCGAGGCTTTAATTGCTGCCTATAGCGAGGGAGAAGAATGGCTAGATCAATTATTAGTGTATTTAGAAGAAAACCTGAACTTTTTATATTCGTTTATTAATAAAAGGATTCCGAAACTTAAAGTTGTGAAACCTCAGGGTACTTATTTAATTTGGATTGATTGTAGAAGTATTGGAATAAGTTCAAAAGAACTTAGCAAGAAAGTTTTGGAGGAAGGCAACTTGAGAATCAGTGATGGAGGAACATATGGTGAAGCTGGAGAAGGGTTTATTAGAATTAATATAGCATGTCCTAGAACACTATTAAGAGATGGATTAGAAAGGTTGGAAAAAGTTTTAAAGAAGCTTTAGTAGAATCAATATAATTTTTGAAGATATTTCTTATTTGGAGGCGCAAAATGAAAACACTGGAACCGTCATATTATGAGAATTTTGAATGTATAGGAGATAGATGCAAGGATAATTGTTGTACTGGTTGGAGAGTTATAATAGATAAGTCAAGCTATCAAAAATATGAGCAAATGCAAGATGAATTTGGAGATAGATTAAATAGTAATCTTAGAAAAGTTGAAAATAGTGAAAATGATGAGGAATTTGCAGAGTTTATTTTAGATAATAATATGAAATGTCCGTTATTAAATGAAAATAAACTTTGTGACTTATACATAAATAAGGGTTCTGATCATTTATGCCATATATGTACTTCATATCCGAGGATTGTTACCTTATATGGAGAGGTAGCAGAAAGAAATTTATCATTATCATGCCCTAGCGTAGCTCAGTTGCTGGTAGATAAAAATGAAAAGATAGATTTTATAATGAATGATGAAATAAAGTATAATAAAAATGAGACTATCCTAATGGTTAATAAACAATATGATGAATTGTATAATTTAGTGTGGGAAGGAAGAAATCTATCTATAGATTTAGCTCAATTCACTGAAATTCCTATATGGAAGAGATTAATTATTATAAAATTAATAAGTGATAGAATACAAATTAGAATTAATAACGGTGAAATAGGTAATGAAGATATATTTATTGATGAGTTAAAGAACGAATTAATTAGTGAGAGTTTATTAAAAGCATTAGATGATATTGAAAAACCAAATAAAATACTGAAAATTAATTTAGTATTAATGATTTTTGAATTTGGGAAAAATCATGGAATGGGAAATAAGAAACTTACTGCAATAGTTGAAAACATAAAAATGTTATTAGATAAAAGCGAAGATATAGAAAAAACATTAAATTATAAGGAAGAACAATTTGATAAATATTTTAAAATGAGAGAATATATATTGGAAAATTATATAGTGTATAACTTATACAATTTATACATGAAGAGCTTAATAAATAAAAATTTAGATATAGAAATATTTGAATTAATTATAAATTATTCTATAGTTAAACTGTCTCTATTAGCCACTTGGGATAAAAATAATGAGAAGTTAACAGATGATGAAATTGTAGACGTGTTGTATAGTTTATCAAGGGAAATGGAACATAGTGATACTTTTATTCAATCTCTATACGATGATATGAGTAAAAAAGGAGTTAATACTATGGGACATTTAATAACAATGATATATTAATGTATCACATATAAGAAAAAGTCGTAGAGAATAATATAATTTCTACGATTTTTTATGCTTATAAGATAGTTTTTTTGTAGATTTAATTTAATGTTAGATTTATTGAATTATCTATTTACAAAAAGTTCATAATTCTCTTAAGGAAACTTTAAGGTTTGAAAATTACAATTTACCCATGAGATTGCAAGAAAATGTAATTATAAACTTTAATATTAGAATTAGGAGGAGTTATAAATAATGAAAAAATTTAAGTTAACAAGAGAAAGGATTGCATTAACAGCAATTTTGATATTATCTGCAATACTTAATTTTACTAATTTAAATATTGAGGGTTATTCAAATGAGTATTATTCAGCTGGGGTAAAGAGCATGCTAACCAGCTTTAAGAACTTCTTTTTTGTATCCTTTGATCCAACTGGATATGTAACTATAGATAAACCACCTGTAGGATTTTGGATGCAGGCTATTTCTGCTAAGGTATTTGGCTTCAATAGCTGGAGCATTATATTCCCTCAAGCTCTTTCAGGAGTTATTTCAGTTGGTATTTTATATTGTTTAGTAAAAAGATACTTTGGAGCTAAAGCAGGACTTGTTTCAGCTTTATGTATTGCAGTGACTCCAATTTTTGTTGCAGCAAGTAGGAATAACACTATAGATAATCAATTGGTGATGGTGTTATTAATCTCTGCTTACTTTCTATTTAAGTCTCTTGAGAGTAGAAAACTTAGAGACTTGATTTTGAGTTTAGTTTTTGTTGGAATTGGATTCAATGTAAAGATGCTTGAAGCATATTTTATAATTCCAGCTATATATGTAACATACTTTATAGCATCAAAAATTGAAATGAAGAAAAGAATTATTAATCTTACAGTTTGTACTGTGGTACTTATAGCTGTATCATTATCTTGGGCAATTGTTGTGGATTTGATTCCAGCATCAAGCAGACCATATGTAGGGAGTAGTTCAAACAATTCAGAAATACAACTTATAGTAGGTCACAATGGAATAGAAAGATTAAATAATTCAAATAAATCTGGAGGAAAATCAACCCGAGAACAAAGTATGCCTAATTTTGGAGAAATGTCAGGCTCTGATAGAAAAATGAAGAGTTCTAATGGATTTAATAGAGAAGGTTTCAATAATGAAAGAGGTAGCATAACCAATAGAACGCAAGATGACAAATTAGGAAAAATGCCAAGTGGTATGTCAAATAGTATGGGTGGAGGTAAAGCAGGTTTAACGAGATTATTTTCAAATGGATCTTTAGCAGATCAAATCAGCTGGCTTTTACCATTTGCTCTATTTGGATTTGTAGCAGGAATAATAAAAGAAAAATTAAAGAAACCTTATGATAATGGAAGAAAATTATCATTGATTTTTTGGATAACTTATCTTGTACCAGGATCAATTTATTTTAGTTTTACTAAAGGTTTATTTCATCCATATTATCTAACCATGTTATCAGCTCCAATTGCAGCATTAGTTGGTATTGGATTAAAATACATGTGGGATTTTTATAAAGAAAATACATGGAAAGCCTTCCTTTTACCTGCTGCATTTATAGTAGATGGAGTACTACAGCTAATAATACTTTCATATTATTTAAGGACATCAAGTATTACCAAACTATTAATGATGTTGGTTGCAGCATTAAGTTTTATAAGTGCAGGAGTATTAATTATTAATAAGCTTGAAAATAAACAAGATTTATCAAAAGATTTAAACTTTAGAAGAATTTTAGTAAGTTTGGCTATGATTGGTTTGTTGGTTACTCCAACAGTATGGTCAGGAACAACTTTAGTATACAAGATGTCAGGCAGTATGCCATCAGCAGGATTGGAGCTTTCAAGAAATAATCGTTCCAATGCTCAAGGAAGAGGAATTATGGTGGGATTAGCAGGAGAAGTTTCTCCCAATACATCAAAATTGATAAGTTTCTTAGAATTAAATAAAACTAATGAAAAATACCTACTTGTAACAGCATCAGCTTCAGGAAACGCTTCAAGCATAATTCTTAATACAGATGATTCAGTTATGGCTCTTGGTGGATTCATGGGCAGTGATAAGATTATTAATTTAGAGCAATTTAAGAATATGGTTAAGAATGGAGAAGTTAGATATATATTAGTTGATAGTATGGGAACACGTGGTATGAATTCAAGCAAGGAAGATGGAAACAGTGCAATAATGAATTGGGCTAAATCACATGGAAAGCTTGTTGATAAGAGTTTATGGTCAGATACTAAAGGTAAGGAGAATACTGAAAGCAATCAAAATATAAATAGTACTGACAATTCGAATGAAGAACTGAAAGGACAAGGATTTGTGCAAGGTGGAAACATAAGAAATTCTGAACTTTATGATTTGAGTGGAAGTTCAACTGAATAAAAAAATTATATTAGAAGTATTGTAATCATTTTGTTGATTATAGTACTTCTATATTTTATTAAAAACTTGACTTTAGGTGCTAAGGTATTAAACGTACAATATACTAATTTTAAATTAACTTTATTGAGTATACTAAGAACATGAAGTGGTAAGCATTAAATGCAAGTTGAGGGATTATTAAAGGATAGATTGGAAGTATTAAATTATAGGAAAATTACTTGACTTGGAGTTAACTCTAAGTGATAGGGTATATATATGTCAAAGAAATATATAGAAGATTATAGATGATATTTTTGAGGAGGCTTTTTCTATGACTATTACAGAAGTAAGTAAAAAATATGATATATCAGCAGATACTCTTAGATATTATGAACGAATTGGTTTGATTCCACCAGTAAATTGAAATGCAAGTGGTATAAGGGATTATACGGAAGAAGATTGTAATTGGGTTCATTTTATGAAATGTATGCGTGGGGCAGGTCTTTCTATTGAAGCGTTAATAGAGTATGTAACCATGGTAAGACAAGGAAGTTCTACAATTCAAGCTCGAAAAGAACCTTTAGTAGAACAACGTGGTAAGATTGGTGGAAAAATTAAAGAAATGCAAGAAACCTTAGAACGTCTAGATAAAAAAATAGATGGATATGAAGAACGGATGCTAGCAAAAGAAGAGAAATTGAGAAATGAAGATGATGAATAAAACCATAAGTAATATTTCAATCAATTGAATTCTATTAAATTGATTGAAATATTTTATTTGTAAGTATATAATAATACTAATTAAATGAAAAGAATTATTAATGTTATTATATAAGTTAGAAATGTTTTTATTTGCAAGACAACTTGTAATGCACAAAGGAGAATTATGAATGATTAGAAGTAATTTACTAAAAGGACAAAATGTAAAATTAACAGCATTGAGGGAAGAGGATATAGCTAAGTTAGAACAATGGTACAATGATATAGAATTTTTGAGATTTTACGACATGGTTTCAGCAGTTCCTAAGTCAAAGAAGGAGCTTCATGAGATGCTACATGAAATAACGCAAGCTCATGATAAATATATATTTGCAATTAGAAGCAATATTGATGAAACTTTAATTGGCGTAACAGGCTTTGAGAACATATTATGGAATAATGGGACAGCAGTAATTTATATTGGGATAGGAGATAAATCTTTTAGAGGAAAGGGTCTTGGAAAAGAAGCTTTAGCTCTCACAATGCAATTTGGATTTAATGAGTTAAATTTGCACAGAATACAACTAAATGTATTATCCTATAATACTCCTGCTTTAAATTTATACGAAAGTTTAGGGTTTAAAAAAGAAGGAGTATATAGAGAATTTATCCATAGAGACGGTATCAGGTTTGATATGTATCTATACGGAATCTTAAGAAGCGAATGGAGAATGTAAGTATGGAGTGTATTATGTTTGAGCAAAGAAGTGCAGATATTTATAGCAGATCTTATAATATTGATGAAAAAGAGCTCACTTTTAAGCCGTTAACAATGCAAGATAAAGAAATTTTTATTAAGTATTTATCTCAATATAAATTTGTTACTTGTGAATATTCTTTTGCGAATCTTGTTTTATGGAGAAAAGGCTGTGATATTAGATACACTGTTTATAACGATTCATTAATTATCAAGAAAAAAGATTTTGAAGGAAATTATTATTTTATGCAACCATTGGGGTATAACAAAGAAGACTTAAAATGTATTATTGATAAATTACAAGATTATAAGGAAAAGAATAATTTGAAATATCTTTTTAAAGATATTGAAGAACCATTTTTAAATGAACTTAAAGAAATATATAAACAAGAAATTTTAATAGTTGAAGATATAGATAATTTTGATTATATATATACACAAGATTCCTTAGCCAGTCTATCTGGAAAAAAGCTTCATGGAAAGAAAAATCACTATAATTATTTTATTAAAAATTACAGTTATGAAGTAAAAGATATTTCTGAATTCACAGTAAAAGAAGATTGTCTTGAAGCTTTAAAACTTTGGTTACAAGAAAAAGATGAAACAGATGAAAATTTAAATTATGAATCAGAAGGCATAAAAGAAATAATAAATTATATGGATGATCTTAATTTAAAAGGAATGGCAGTATACGTAGAGGGGAAGTTAGCTGCGTTTACTATTGGAGAAAGCACTAACAATGATATGGCTATTATTCATGTTGAAAAAGGATTACCTGATGTAAAAGGCATATATTCCTTTATAAACAAAACCTTTGTAGATAATTATTTTAGTGATTCAAAATATATAAATAGGGAGCAGGATTTAGGGATTGAAGGGTTACGCAAAGCAAAGAAATCCTATAATCCTGTAAAATTAGAAAAAAAGTATTGTGTATATATTTAAATTAGGAGTGTCCATTAATGGGCACTTTTTTTCTTTGTTAAATCATGAAAAAGTTTTCAATTTTCTATTGACGAAGATTGATTTGATGAGTAAAATAAACTTATTAAATGAATTTTAAAAAGTATTTTTTTAATTGAAGTAAAAAGTTTTTTAATAAGATTTAAGACAAGCTTTTGGAGAAGTGAATTAATTTTATAATTAAAAATTCCAAGCTGATAGGGGGATTAATAGTGAGATATTTATTAGGTTTAGACATCGGAACTTCCGGTACAAAAACTGCATTATTTGATGAGAATGGTAATACAATAGAAACTGCTACTTATGGATATGATTTGTTTCAACCACAAATAGGATGGGCAGAACAAAATCCAGAAGATTGGTGGCAAGCTTGTGTGATTGGTATTAAGACCGTTATAGAAAAAAGTGGTGTACAAGCTTCAGATATAAAAGGAATTGGATTAAGTGGACAAATGCATGGCCTTGTCTTATTAGATAAGAATCATGAAGTAATCAGAAATTCTATAATATGGTGTGATCAAAGAACTGAAAAGGAATGTGATTACATAACAGAAACCATAGGAAAAGAAAGACTAATTGCAATTACAGGAAATCCAGCATTAACTGGTTTTACTCTTTCAAAATTATTATGGGTTAGAAATAATGAACCTGAAAACTATAAGAAGATTTATAAAGTACTTCTTCCCAAAGACTATATCAGATATAGATTAACAAATGTATTTGCAACTGAAGTATCAGATGCTAGTGGTATGCAAATGCTAGATATAAACTCTAGAAATTGGAGTGATGAATTACTTAAAGATTTAGGCATCGATAAGAATATATTAGCTGATGTTTACGAATCAGTAGTAGTTAGTGGACACGTTACAAAGGAAGCTGCTGAGCTAACAAAACTTGCTGTGGATACACCTGTAGTAGGTGGAGCTGGAGATCAAGCTGCTGGAGCTATTGGAAATGGTATAGTTAATGAAGGTGTAATCTCAACAGTTATAGGAACTTCTGGAGTTGTATTTGCATCAACTGATACACCTAAGTTTGATAAGGATGGAAGAGTTCATACTTTATGTCATGCTGTACCAGGAAAATGGCACATCATGGGGGTTACTCAAGGAGCAGGATTATCTTTAAACTGGTTCAAGAGAACATTCTGTGCAAAGGAAGTTGAAGATTGTAAGACTTCAGATGTTAATATCTACGACTTATTAACAGAAAAGGCAGCAAAATCTAAGCCGGGTTCAAATGGAGTGGTTTACTTACCATACTTAATGGGAGAAAGAACACCTCATCTTGATCCAAATGTAAAGGGAGCTTTCTTAGGAGTAACACTAATGAATAATCATGATGATTTTGTACGTAGTGTTCTTGAAGGTGTAAGCTTCAGTTTGAAAAATTGTCTTGATATCATAGAAGATATGAAAATTAAGATAGATGATATAAGAATCAGTGGTGGTGGAGCAGAAAGTGAAGTTTGGAGACAAATTCTTTCTGACATATTCCAATATAAATTGACCACAATAAAGGCTTCAGAAGGACCAGCACTTGGTGTTGCTATACTTGCTGGAGTTGGTGCAGGAATCTATGAATCAGTAGAAGATGCTTGCAACAAAATAGTAAAGGGTGGGGATAATGTAGTAAATCCAAATCCAGAATTAAAAGAAGTTTATGAAAAAACTTATGAAGTTTATAATTCAGCATATCCTAGGATTAAAGATATATAAAATTTCCTAAAATTGAAGATGGTTTTGAATACTTGGTTATGCTGATTTATTCAAAACCTCCAATTTATAAGGTACAATATAATAAAATAAATTCTTGGAAAATGTTTATATTAAAATTGTACATTGTAAATTGTTAAAGGAGCAGATAAATTTTTATGAAAATAAATCACAGCAAAATAAAAGAAACAAATAGAAAGAGAATTATAAAGTTATTGCTTGAGGAAAATGAGATTACCAAACTAGATATCTCTAGAGAACTGGACATAAGCATAACAACAGTTTCTACTAATATAAATGAGTTAAAAGAAGAAGCAATAGTAGAAGATGTGAGATCTGTAGAGTCTACTGGAGGTAGAAAAGCAATAGCAATTAGAATAGATGAAAATTGCAGATATTCTATGGGCGTAGCTTTAACACCTAAACACATTAAAATATCCCTAGTAAATTTAAAAAAGAAGATAGTAGAAAGCATGAGGGTTAGACATAACAATGAGGGTATGGAAAATATCATAAACCTTATTAAAGAAAATATAGAACAAATGTTAAAGGAAAAAAATATTAGTACAGATAAGCTATTAGGAATTGGTTTTTCCATTCCTGGTATAGTGGATTCAGATACGGGAGTAATAAAATATTGTTATTTCCTTGGAATAAAAAGCTTTGACTTAAAGCAGCATTTTGAGTATTTGAATACTCCTATATATGTAGATAATGAAGCAAATCTATCAGCTTTTTATGAGTTTTTAGATAAGAAACATGTTCAAGACAATTTGCTATATGTATCAATTACAGATGGCTTAGGTCTCGGTATAGTAATAAACGGTAAGATTTATCGTGGTAATAATAATGCTTCAGGTGAAATGGGACATATGAAAATAGAGATTGATGGTAAGCAGTGTAAATGTGGTTCCAGAGGATGCTTAGAAGGATATGTTTCTAAAAATGCTTTAGTAGAGGGTTATAATGAAGCTGCCAAAATTAAAATTTTAGATATAGATGATTTTGAGCAAAAGTACTTAAGTAAAGATGATTTAGCAATAGGCATATTACATAAATACTTAAAGAATTTAGCCCTTGGAATATCAAATTTAATAATGATTTTAGATCCTAATAGTGTAATTATCGGTGGAGACATTAATGATTTACTTAAAGATAATATGGATGATTTAAGAAAGTTTATTTACAAGGACAATCTTTTCACAAACGAAAGTAATTGTAATATAAAGGTGGCAGATTTTACTGAATCTTATCTATTAGGAGCAGCAATGTTGCCTATAGAAGAATTCCTAGAAATAAAGTAGGACTGGGATTTATAAGATTCTTCAAAATATATAATGTAATTAATAGGAGATGTTAAAAATGAAATTATTTTTAGACACAGCCAACGTTGAACATATTAAAGAGGCAAATGAAATGGGAGTTATTTGTGGTGTTACTACAAACCCATCACTTATTGCTAAAGAAGGCAGAGATTTTAATGAAGTTATAAAGGAAATTACTGATATAGTTGATGGTCCTATAAGTGGAGAAGTTATCAGCGAAGATGCAGCAGGAATGATCAAAGAGGGAAGAAAAATTGCTACTATTCATAAGAATATGATAGTAAAGATTCCAATGACTGTAGAAGGATTAAAGGCAGTTAAAGTTTTATCTAAAGAAGGAATAAAAACAAACGTAACATTAATATTCTCAGCTACACAAGCACTTTTAGCAGCTAATGCTGGAGCTACTTATGTAAGCCCATTCTTAGGAAGAATTGATGATATATCAATGGATGGTATGGAGCTAGTAAGAGTTATAGCTGAAATATTTGAAATTCATGGAATAGATACAGAAATTATTGCAGCTAGCGTAAGAAATCCAATCCATGTTATAGAAGCAGCAAGAGCTGGAGCACACATTGCAACAGTTCCTTATAACTTAGTACAACAAATGGTTAAGCATCCACTAACTGATCAAGGATTAGAAAAATTCAAGAAAGACTGGGAAGCAGCTTTCGCTAAATAGGGTATATCTTAGTAGATAAACCTATAGAAGAATTTATAAGCATATAAACATAAAAAGGTGAGGTAGAAAATGAGTAGAGAATTAGATAAATTATCTATAAATGCAATCAGAGTTTTATCAGCAGATGCTATAGAAAAATCACAATCAGGCCACCCAGGATTACCACTAGGTGCTGCAACTATGGCATTTACGTTATGGACAAAGATGAATCACAATGGAAAGAATCCTAAATGGGATAATAGAGATAGATTTATATTATCAGCAGGACATGGTTCAATGTTAGAGTATTCATTATTACATTTATTTGGATATGGAATTACTGTTGAAGATATAAAGAATTTTAGACAAGTAGGTAGTTTAACACCTGGACATCCTGAATATGGTCACACTAAAGGTGTTGAAATCACAACAGGACCACTTGGACAAGGTATCTGTAATGCTGTAGGTATGGCTATGGCTGAAGCGCATCTTGCAGATAAATTTAACAAACCTAACTATGATGTAGTAGATCATTATACTTACTCAATAGTAGGTGATGGATGTCTAATGGAAGGTATTTCAGGAGAAGCTTCATCTTTAGCAGGTACTTTAGGTCTTGGTAAACTTATAGTTTTATATGATTCAAACAATATTTCAATAGAAGGAAATACTGATATAGCTTTTAGGGAAGATGTAGCTAAGAGATATGAAGCTTATGGATGGCAAGTATTAAAAGTTGCTGATGGAAATGACATAGATGCAATATCAGAAGCTATAGAAGCTGGAAAGAAAGAAACTTCAAAGCCAACTCTTATAATCGTTAAGAACCAAATTGGCTTTGGATGTCCTGCTAAACAAGGAAAAGCTTCAGCTCATGGAGAGCCTCTAGGTGCTGATAATGTTAAGGAATTAAAAGAAAACTTAGGTTGGAAGGTTGAACCTGCTTTCTATGTACCAGATGAAGTATATTCTAACATGGATGAATATGTTGAAGCAGGAGTTAAGAAAGAAGAAGCTTGGGACAAGTTGTTTGATGAATATAAGAAGGAATATCCTGAATTAGCTGAAGAATATTCAAAATGGTTAAGTGGAGAAGTTGATAAGGCAGCTTTAGATAGTGAAGAATTTTGGAGTTTTGATAATAAGTCAATGGCTACAAGACAATCTTCAGGAGAAATAATAAACAGATTAGCTGATATAATACCAAACTTCTTTGGAGGATCTGCAGACCTTGCACCTTCAAATAAAACTCACATGAATAAGAGAGGAGATTTCTCAGCAGAGGATAGAAGTGGATCAAATCTTCACTTTGGAGTAAGAGAACATGCTATGGCAGCTATTGTTAATGGTATCTGTGCTCATGGTGGATTGGTTCCATATTGCTCAACCTTCTTTGTCTTCAGTGATTATATGAAGGGTTCTATGAGATTATCAGCTCTAATGAACTTACCTGTAACTTATGTTTTAACACATGATAGTATAGGTGTTGGAGAAGATGGACCAACTCATCAACCAATAGAACAATTAGCTGCTTTAAGAAGTATGCCAAACATGACAGTATTTAGACCAGCTGATTCAAAGGAAACTGCTGCAGCATGGTATTATGCAGTAACTAATGGAACTACACCAACATCTTTAGTGCTAACAAGACAAAACCTACCTCTATATGCTGAAAGCGGTAGAGAAGCATTAAAGGGTGGATACATTCTTAAGGATTCTAAGAAAGCTCAACCAGATGTAATTCTTATGGCTTCAGGTTCAGAAGTAGAGTTAATCTACAAAGCAGCTGATGAATTAGCTGCTAATGGAGTAGATGCTAGAGTTGTAAGCATGCCATCATTAGATTTATTTGATGCTCAATCATCAGAATATAAAGAAAGTGTATTGCCAAACTCAGTAAGAGCTAGAGTTGCTGTTGAAGCTTTAACTTCTTTTGGATGGCATAAATATGTAGGTCTTGATGGAGAAGTTATTTCTCTAGATACATTTGGAGCGTCAGGAAATGCTAGTGTATTATTTAAGCAATATGGATTTACCGTAGAAAATGTTGTAAACAAGACATTAGCTTTATTAAAGTAATTAAGCCTTAAATGATTAATGATAAGGTGAAAACTTCACCTTATCATTAATTTAAAATATCAAATCAATATTCTATATTAAATAAAATAAAACTAAAATTTAAGAGAGGTGTGCTTATTATGGTTATAAAAAAGGTCACAGATCCAGCTTTCAAAAAGTATGGACAAATTCTTAAAAGCTATGATTGTTCCGAAATTATAGAAACAATGAAGAACTCTACACCATTACCAAGTGATGTTGTGTATGAACCTTCAGTTAAGGTGTTAGAATCTTTAGATATATTTAATGAACTACAAAATAGAGAATATGGTGGATTACCAATACAAATAGGATATTGCAATGGTAATAACTATATGTTAAATGCAGTAGAATATCATCGTTCATCTGAAATAAACATTGCAGTGACTGATCTTATACTACTTATAGGTTCTCAACAAGATATTGAAGACGATTACTCATATGCTACTTCAAATATAGAAGCATTCCTTGTACCAGCAGGAACTGCTATAGAAGTTTATGCAACTACTCTTCACTATGCTCCATGCAATGTAGAAGATACAGGATTTAAGTGTGTAGTTGTTTTACCAAAATATACCAATCTTCCTTTAGAAAAATCAGTGGAGAAAACTGGTGAAGATGCATTATTATTTGCAAGAAACAAATGGTTAATTGGACACAAAGATACTGATTTAGGATCACAAGGAGCCTTTATTGGATTAGTTGGAGAAAATATATCTCTTAAATAATGTTTATATATTTAAATATAAAACAATTAATATATTCAAATATGAGGTGAACAACCTATATAAAATTAAAAAAATGGAGGAATTAATTATGAATAATATACCAGAAGTTAAAATAGGAATTGTTGCTGTAAGCCGTGATTGTTTCCCAATGTCACTATCAGTTAATCGTAGAAAGGCTGTAGTTGAAGCTTACAAAGCAACTGTTGGTGATATTTATGAATGTCCAACTGCTGTAGAAAATGAAAAAGATATGGTAAAAGCTTTAGCTGAAGTTAAAGAAGCAGGAGTAAACGCATTAGTAGTTTACCTAGGAAACTTCGGACCAGAAACTGCTGAAACTCTACTTGCTAAAGAATTTGGTGGCCCAGTTATGTTTGTTGCTGCAGCAGAAGAAGCTGGAGATAAATTATTAGATGATCGTGGAGATGCTTACTGTGGAATGCTTAATGCAAGCTACAACTTAGCTCTTCGTGAAATCAAAGCTTACATCCCAGAATATCCAGTAGGAACACCAGCAGAAGTAGCAGAAATGATTGGAGAATTCATTCCAGTTGCAACTACTTTACTTGGATTAAAAGATTTAAAGATAATTTCTTTTGGACCTCGTCCACAAGATTTCTTAGCTTGTAACGCTCCAATTAAACAATTATATAACCTAGGAGTAGAAATTGAAGAAAATTCAGAACTAGATTTATTTGCAGCATTTAATGAACATGCAAATGATCCAAGAATTCCAGAAGTTATAGCTAGTATGGAAGCAGAACTTGGCGAAGGAAACAAGATGCCAGGAATATTACCAAAGCTTGCTCAATATGAACTTACCTTATTAGATTGGATGGAAGCTCATAAGGGATCAAGAAAGTATGTAGTATTTGCTAACAAATGTTGGCCATCATTCCAAACACAATTTGGATTTGTTCCTTGTTATGTAAATAGTAGATTAACAGCAAGAGGAATTGCAGTATCTTGTGAAGTTGATATATATGGAGCATTAAGTGAATACATTGGAACTTGCATAAGCAAAGATGTAGTTACTTTACTTGATATCAACAATACAGTACCAGCAGATATGTACAATGAAGAAATCAAAGGTAAATTTGACTATACATTAAAAGATACTTTCATGGGCTTTCACTGCGGAAATACAGCAGCATGTAAATTATCTTTCTGTTCAATGAAGAACCAAAAGATTATGGCAAGAGCTTTAGAGCCAAATCAAGAGCCAAACATTACTCGTGGAACATTAGAAGGAGATATAATGCCAGGAAAAATTACTTTCTTCCGTCTTCAAAGTTCTGCAGATGCTAAGTTAAGAGCTTATGTAGCAGAAGGAGAAGTTTTACCTGTAGCTACTCGTTCTTTTGGAGCAATAGGAGTATTTGCAATTCCTGAAATGGGAAGATTCTACCGTCATGTATTAATTGAAAGAAACTATCCTCACCATGGAGCAGTTGCTTTTGGACACTACGGAAAAGCAATCTTCAATCTATTCAGATACTTAGGAGTAGAAGAAGTTGGATTCAACCAACCAAAAGGAATGTTATATAAAACAGAAAATCCATTTGCATAAGAATTTAATGTAAACAGCTAAAAACAAATAGAAAGTTCAAATATTTATTAATAGGTGATATCAAACTGAATATAAAGTTCGATATCACCTTGTTTTTTATTTGTATACAATTTTATTCACTTTAAGCTATTAAAGGACATTGTTAAAGATCTTGTTGCCCATAAGGTAAAACGATTTGCAATATTTGTTGTATGAAAGTATGATGTAATTTCAACTTTTAAAGTTAGGATTATGCATATTGGTTATTTCTAAAATATAAAAATATACGAGGTATTTGATGTTTGATTGCTATAGGTTAAACTTGTTTACTAAGTCAGACAACTTAGAAGATTTGCTCCTATTTTCTGCAGAGTTATTTAATATAGATTCTTTCTTTGAATTAATGTTGTTCATATTTTCTGCTATAGTGATTGAAGATTCAGAAACAACAGAAATAGCTTCTGTAAGTTCTTCAATATTAGTAGCAATAGTGTCTATTGAATCAGAAATTTCACCTGAAATATCTGAGAAGTCTGATGCCATATGTTTAACATTAATTCCTGCTGATTTGTAAGATAATGCAACATCACTCAATTTTTTATAATCATTTAATATATCTTTTTCTACTACTGATAACAACTCTTCTGAAGTGCTAGATAGATCTTTGACAGCATTTAAAGCTTTATCTACATTTTGTTGTATGTTGATAACAGTAACAGATGATTCCTCAGCTAATTTTCTTACTTCATCTGCTACAACAGCAAAACCTTTTCCATGCTCTCCGGCTCTTGCGGCTTCTATTGATGCATTAAGAGAAAGCAAATTAGTTTGTTCTGAAATATCTAATATGCTATTTGTCATTGAGGATATATTCTCAACGATTGAGATTTTATCTAATGCCTCTTTTAATTTCATACTGCAATTTTTGTAGGTTTTTTCAATATTCTCTTTTGATATAGTAGTTTCAGAATGGATGAGAGTTGCATCCTCTTCAATTTTTTTTGCCAGTTTAACACTTTCATTAGCTTTGTTTACCATAATTTTCGTGTTATTACTTATTAACTGTGAAGTTGAGTTAACCTCATGCAAGGAGGCATTACATTCTTCCATACTAGCTGATATTTCTTCTGTTGTTGCTGCTGATGTTTCTAGTTCAGAGGAAATTTCAGATAACATCAAATCTATTTGTTCACTGCTAGAGCATATTTCATTACTGTTAAGCTTAACTTCTTTGATTGTTGAGTTTAATGTTTCAACCCCTGAATTTAAAGCCTCTATAACTTGTCCGAATTCATTATTAGTTTTTACTTTTCCTCTATAAGACAAATTATATGCAGATAATTCTGATGAATACTGTTTTACATTATTTATTTCTGACGAAAGATATTTTCTCATAAATATAGAAATTACTATGCCAACAATTATAAATAGAATTGTCAAAATTAATTGTTGCACTGCAATTTCACTAATTCCACTTAAAATATCTTTTTGAGAAACAACAAGGCATACTGACCAAGGTGTATTTTTTACTTGAGTATGAGAGATAAAAATACTAGAGTCTTTTAAATTAAGTTTTTCAACTGATGTTGTAGTAGAATTTATTTTACTTAAAATATCTTGAAGATTTTTACTGATTGTTTTATCTGAATTTTTATTAAAATAATTTGTGAAATTAGTTCCGTTTATGACAACATCCATTTTTTGATGTGCAACAAAATTACCAGAACTATTTAATAAAAATGCATATCCATCATTGCCCATTTTTACAGACTGAACAATTTTATTTATATCATCTAATTTTATAGTACCACATAGATAACCAACTATAGCATTTTTATTATTTTTAATTGGGGTAACAATGGTTGTTATAGATTCTTTCTGTTCTTTCCTAATAAAAGGTTCAGTAATAAAAGATCCTTTTTCTTTCATTGTTTTAAAAAAGCTGTCTTTGGATTGATCTTTGATTTCAGATGTTGCAGCGTAATATCCCTTTCCATTAGTATCCATAATGAACATTCCATCATAGTTCCACTTTTTTATTTCATTTAATAGTAGTGGCTGTTGTAAACTCCAATTCATTGATTGTATTTCTGATAATGAAGCAATATAATTTAATTGTTCTTGTCTATGATAGAATTCTCTTTCTATTGAAGATGCACTATCTTTTGTTCTCTCTATTAATGTATCATTCATAGTATTCAATATATTTGTTTTTGTTTTGTAGTATGATAGTAGAGAGGATATGCAACATATACTTACTACCAAGGCTATTATTTGGAGCATTATTTTATTTCCAACACTATAAAGTTTTCTTATTTTCATATTTTGTTTCCTCCTGATTTATGTATTTTATCTTATGTGTTAAAATGGCAGTTTTCTTATGAATTAAACTATAAAATATTTAGTGATATAGTAGTGGTGTAAGTGTTTATTTCTTACAATTCATATGAATAACTTAATGGTTATAAATAATTTTAATTGATTGTGCTATATATAGATAATTTTCATATGGTTTAATTGGATACTTATGGGCAATATCACAAGAGCTACAAGCCAATATGTTATAGTAATTTTGAATCATAAATATTTCAATGAACTTTAAGATAGTTTTTATATTTTAAGTTTCTATAATAGCTAAGTAAAAGTTGTTTAAATGTTTAGATGAGTTTTAATACTTATCTTCTTAAACAATAAGGTTAAAAAGCTAATTATAGCATAATTACTTGGACATAAGCCTTTAATAAAAGCATAAGTATAGCGAATAATTTTGTTATAGAGTCTGTTATTATTAAATAGCACAACGAATAAAATTATAGTATATATATCGATACATTCATGAGATTCTTTATTCAATTTTAGAAAAGGAAAGTTTTTCAATGGTATATGATTGTAATAACAAATTTTCTTAGCTTGTAACGCTCCAATTAAACAATTATATAACCTAGGAGTAGAAATTCAAGAAAATTTAGAACTAGATTTATTTGCAGCATTTAATGAGCATGCAAATGATCCAAGAATTCCAGAAGTTATAGCTAGTATGGAAGCAGAACTTGGCGAAGGAAACAAGATGCCAGGAAAGATTACTTTCTTCCGTCTTCAAAGTTCTGCAGATGCTAAGTTAAGAGCTTATGTAGCAGAAGGAGAAGTTTTACCTGTAGTTACTCGTTCTTTTGGAGCAATAGGAGTATTTGCAATTCCTGAAATGGGAAGATTCTACCGTCATGTATTAATTGAAAGAAATTATCCTCATCATGGAGCAGTTGCTTTTGGATATTATGGAAAAGCAATCTTCAATCTATTCAGATACTTAGGAGTAGAAGAAGTTGGATTCAATCTACCAAAAGGAATGTTATATAAAACAGAAAATCCATTTGCATAAGAATTTAATGTAAATAGAATCACAGCATAAATATATCTATCAAGAGTAAGTCCTAGAATTAATCTAGGACTTTTTTTGACATAATGCACATTAAAAAAATAAAATTCTACAAAATATATTGCATGTGTAGATAAAGTATGATATTATTCATATATAGAAGTAAATGTTTTCAATTAAATATGTTTTAACACATTTTGTTAAGGCGTGTTACTGGTAATGCAGGCAAGACCTAAATAAAAGTGCACTTATCTAATTATGATAGGTTCATTTTATTTAGGTCTTTTTTATATTAAAAAATAGGAGGAGTGATAAAAATGGATTATAAAAAAGTAGGACTTCAAATTTTACAACTTGTGGGTGGAGGTGAGAATATAAGACGGTTGACTCATTGTGCCACAAGACTTCGATTTGAATTTAATGATATGTCTAAAGTTGAAGTGAAAAAAATTGGTGAGTTACCTGGAGTAATTAGCGTTGTTGATAAAGGTGGACAATTTCAAGTAGTTATTGGAAATGAGGTACAACAAGCTTATAGAGCAATAATTCATGAAACAGGAAATTTAGAAGGAGCTAATAAAGCATCAAATAAAGATGAAAAAAAAGAAGGGATAGTATCTCATTTAATTAGTATAATATCTACTACATTTACACCAATGATTCCCGCTATCACTGGGGCAGGTATGATAAAAGCTCTTCTTGCAATTTTAACATTAACTGGTGTAATGACTGATAAAAGTCAAACTTATCAAATATTAAATATGATTGCTGATTCAGCATTCTATTTCATGCCAGTATTATTAGCTTATGGAGCAGCAATAAAATTTGAATGTAGTCCAATTCTTGCAATGACATTAGCAGGAGTATTATTACATCCAACTTTAGCTAAGTTCATGGCAGCAGGAGGTCCAGTTCATTTATTTGGTATCCCTGTAACTTTAGCTGATTATTCAGGCTCAGTATTACCTATTATTATAACTGTATGGGTGATGTCTTATATTGAAAGATTTGCAGATAAAGTATCACCATCAATTATAAAATTTTTCACAAAACCACTAATAATATTATTACTTACAGCACCACTAGCATTAATTGTAATCGGACCAATTGGAACATATCTTAATGATTTAGTAGCTGCTGGAGCAGAATTCATAAACTCAAGAGCTAGCTGGTTAATTCCTTTATTAATGGGTGCATTCCAACCACTACTAGTAGTAACAGGAACAGCTTGGGCAATGACACCAATTGCAACTATGCAACTTTCAACTAAGGGTGCAGAAATGATCAACGGACCAGGAATGTTAGCTTCTAACATAGCACAAGGTGCAGCAACAGTATGTGTAGCTGTTAAATCTAAAAATAAGAACCTAAAACAATTAGCAGGATCAGCAGGTATTACAGCACTTATAGGTATAACAGAACCATCACTTTACGGAGTAACTTTAAAACTTAAAAAGCCGTTAATAGCATCTATGATAGGTGGTGGATGTGCAGGTATTTATGCAGGAATTACAGGGCTTGTACGTTATGCATTTGTATCACCAGGGCTTGCAGCACTTCCAGTATTTATAGGTAAAAATCCGATGAATATTGTTCATGCATTAATCACTTGTTTAATTGCTTTTGTAGTTACTTTTGCACTAACTTGGATTTTAGGATTTGATGATCCTATAGAAGAAAATCAATTAGCTAATGAAGATAGAGATTCAATTGATCTATTTACAGAAAAAAATTATGATGCTACTAAAGCTATAAATGAAACATTTGAAGTAGTTAGCCCATTATCAGGTGAGATAATTTCTTTAAGTGAAGTAAATGATGATGTATTTGCAAGTGGATTGCTAGGACAGGGAGTAGCTATAATTCCAAATGAAGGCATAGTATGTGCACCAATTAATGGTGTAGTTGCTACAGTACTAGAATCAAAACATGCAGTAGCAATTAAGGGAGATAATGGTGTGGAAATGTTAATACATGTAGGTATTGATACTGTGAATCTTGAAGGAAAACATTATAAAACTTATGTTAAAGAAGGAGATAGAATTAATATAGGAGACAAATTATTAGAATTTGATGCAGATGAAATAAAGAAATTAGGATATGATACTGTTACTCCAGTAATAATTATTAATTCAGATAAATATGAAAGCATAGTTGGAGAAAAAAATAAATATATATCATTTGGAGAAAAGATTATTACAGTTAAATAAATAATTATTTCATGATAGAATATTTAACATAGAAAGAGGAGATTTAAAGATGATTTATACTAATACAAAAGATTTTCCTAAAAGCTTTTTATGGGGAGCATCAACTTCAGCATATCAAGTTGAGGGGGCATGGAATGAAGATGGAAAAAGTCCTTCAATAATAGATATGTGTAATCATCCTGAGGGAACAGCAGATTTTAAAATAGCAAGTGATCATTATCATAGGTATAAAGAAGATGTGAAATTATTTGCAGAAATGGGATTAAAGGCGTACCGCTTTTCAATTGCATGGACCAGAATTATCCCTTATGGAGTAGGAGAAATAAATGAAAAAGGAATTAATTTTTATAATGATTTAATTGATGAATTAATTAAAAATAACATAGAGCCAATAGTTACTATGTATCATTTTGATTTACCATATGTGTTAGAGCAAAAAGGTGGATGGGGCAATCGTGATACCATTAATGCGTTCTTAGGATATGCTAAAGTTTTATTTGAACGTTTTGGTTCCAAGGTTAAGTATTGGCTAACAATAAATGAGCAAAACACAATGATTCTTCATCCAGGAGCTATAGGAACTCCAAAAGGTTCTACATTACCTAGTAAAAAAGAGTTGTATAAACAAAATCATCATATGCTCTTAGCTCAAGCATTGACTATGAAGTTATGTCATGAAATGTGTGCTAATGGGAAAATTGGTCCAGCACTTAATACAACAGCGATGTATCAAGATACATCTAATCCGGATGATGCTATAGCTGCTCATAATTGGGAATCTATACGATGCTGGAATTTTTTAGATGTTGCAGTAAAAGGAGTATATAATCCTTTAGCATGGAGTTATCTAGTAGATAGAAAATTAGCTCCAACTATACAAGATGGGGACATGGAAATTTTGAAAAATGGGAAACCAGATTTTGTAGCTATTAATTATTATTCCACAGCAACTATAGCTGCAAGTAAAAACGATGCGTCTGATGTAAGTGCGAGAGCAGGAGATCAGCAAATAATGCTAGGAGAGCAAGGTGTTTATCGAGCTACTGAAAATCCATATGTAGGAAAAACAAAATATGGATGGGTTGTGGATCCAGTAGGTTTAAGAATGACTCTTAGAAAAGTATATGAAAGATATAACTTGCCTATTTTAATTACTGAAAATGGAATAGGTGCACCTGATGTATTAGAAGAAGATGATATAGTAAATGATGATTATAGAATTGAATACATAAAAAAGCACTTAGAGCAATTACAGTTAGCTATAACAGATGGCGTTGACGTGATGGGATATTGCCCTTGGTCAGCAATTGATGTTGTAAGTACACATCAAGGTTATGGTAAGCGTTATGGGTTTATTTATGTAGACAGAGATGAATTTGATTTAAAGGATTTAAGAAGAATTAAGAAAAAGAGTTTTTACTGGTATAAAAATGTTATAGTAACTAATGGTAGTGATTTAGCTTAATATTTTATTTATGGCTTTGTTTAATTAAAGGTATTTGGGATTAAACGATGTATCTTAATACTAAAAATAGCAAAGCCTAATTTATAAGGAAAATAATATTGGAGTGAATAAGATATGAACATAAGAAAAATACTTAATAATAGCCTGATTTTAGCAGAAGATGAAAATAAAAAAGAAATTATTGTTATGGGAAAAGGGCTTGGTTTTAATAGTAAAGTAGGAGATGTCTTAGAGAAAGAAAAAATTGAAAAAATATTTGTTCTTAAAAATGAAACTACTATGAAAGAATATGTTAGACTTATTGAACAAACTCCAAGTGAATATGTTGAAATAACCAATTATATTATAAATTATGCAAATAGAAATTTAGGTAAAAAGTTAAGTGACCAGCTTTTTATTACATTAATAGATCATATTTCGTATGCAATTGAGAGGTATAAAAAGAATATTACTATACAAAATCGTTTAATATGGGAAGTTAAAAAGTTTTATCCCAAGGAATTTGAAATTGGTATTTATTCAGTAAAGTATATCAATGAAAAATTAAATATAGAATTATTAGAAGAAGAAGCTGCCAATATAGCTTTTCATATAGTAAATGCTCAAACAGACGAGGGAGAAATGCAAAATACCTTACTAACTGTAAAACTTTTGAAAGCTATATTTAATATAGTTCAATATAATTTAGGAATAAAAATTGATAAGGACTCAATAAATTATTCGAGATTTTTAACTCATCTTCAGTTCTTTATACAGCGGTTGCTTGATGGAAAAATTATTGAATCAAGAGATAGTTTCATTTTCAATCAAATTACTAAGGAATATCCTGTAGAATTTAAGTGTGCAAAATTAATTGAAGAATATATTAAAAATGCATTAGATAAAGAAATTTCTTATGAGGAATTACTTTATTTAACAATCCATATAGTAAGAATAAATCAGAAATAAAAAACTAACAAAAACAAATGCTGTATAAAACAGATAACCGATTTAAATAAGAGCATCCTAGAGATATATTAAGCACTATGAAATTATAAATAATATTGTTTATAGAATTCATAGTGCTTGAAAATCTCTAGGACTTTTTTAATAGAATAGTTATTTCTTTTTATCATCTGGTTCTACAGCTAACAATATAAAGTCCTTACCAGTTTCAGCTTTTAATGATTCTTCAGCTTTTTGTATTGCTTTAATTTCTGCTTCATTCATATCTGCCATTTTATAGTTCATTTTGTTCATCTCCTTTAATGCTTTGGTTAAAAATTAGTTTTTCAATTATAGATAAATAATATGCAATTTCAGATATGTAAAATAATAAGATAAAAATCAGTAACATATATGCTTATATATGTAACTCACACACTCACTAATGCAACCTACAATAAATGGTATTGTAGGTTTTTTGTTATGCAAATATACTTGATTTGTAGCCAAGGTTAACAAAGAAAAAAGGAGAATATAGAGTATGGAAACTATAATAAAGGTTAAAAATTTGAGTAAAAGTTTTGGTAATGTAAAAGCAGTTAATGATATTAGTTTTGAAGTACAAAAAGGAGAATTGTTTGGCTTCTTAGGGGTTAATGGTGCTGGTAAATCTACAACCATAAATATGATCTGCACCCTAGCACAAAAGACTTCAGGCAATGTACAAGTGTGTGGGATGGAACTTGGAAAGAAAGATAAGGAAATAAGAAATAAAATAGGAGTGGTGTTTCAAGAAAATTCTTTAGATGGATTATTAACTGTAAAACAAAATCTAATTTCAAGAGCCTATTTATATGAAAGCAATACAAAAAAGATAAAAAAGAATTTGGACAACGTATGTGAGATATTAAAAATAGGAGATTTGTTAAATAGACCTTTTAAAGAGTTATCTGGTGGACAGAAGAGAAGTTGCGATATAGCAAGAGCACTTATGAATACTCCAGAAATTTTGTTTTTGGATGAGCCAACTACAGGGCTTGATCCTAAAACTCGTCAGAATTTATGGAATAGTATAGAGTATTTAAGAAAAGAAATGAAAATGACTGTATTTTTAACAACTCACTATATGGAAGAGGCAGCAAAAGCACAACATATTTCTGTTATGGATGCAGGGAGAATTGTAGCTAGTGGAACTCCGTTTAAATTAAAAGAAGAGTATTCTATGGATAAGCTAAAAGTGGAACCAGCTAATAAGGAGACGGTAAAAAGTATTTTGAAATCAAATAGCATTAAATATAAGGAAGACACTAATAGATTGAATATAGAGATCCCTAATAGCCTATTTGCAATATCTTTGCTTGAAAAACTTCAACAGCATATAAATTCTTTTGAGGTAGTACAAGGAACAATGGAAGATGCATTTTTAAATATTACAGGAAAGTCATTAAGGGAGGCTTAGAAATGAAAACAGTAATGATGTTAACAAAAAGAAATATACTTCTATATTTAAAGGATAAAACCACTGTATTTTTTTCTCTATTATCAATGTTTATAATTATAGGACTAATGGTGATTTTTTTAGGAAAAATGAACGTAGATAATGTTTTAGGATTAGTATCTGTTGAAAGAGTGAAGGCAACATTTCTAGTGAATTCATGGGTTATGGCTGGTATAATTGTTGTGAATTCTGTAACTGTTACTCTTGCAGTAGTTGGAATTATGATAGAAGATGAAGATAAAAAGAGAATGGGTGCTTTTTGGGTTTCACCAGTAAGTAAATTTAAGCTTACATTAGGATATATATTAGCTGCCTTTGCTATGGGCTGTGTATTATGCTTCATAACTATAGGAGTATCAGAAATATATATAGGATTAACGGGAGGATCGTTATTATCATTAAATGCTGTATTTAAAGTTATAGGTATTACTGTAGTAAATGTTTTTGCCTCATCTTGTTTTATATATTTTATATGTGTTTTTATTCATACATCAAGTGCATTTTCTGCAATGAATACTATAGTTGGAACATTAGTTGGATTTATTTCTGGGATGTATCTTCCTATGGGAATGTTACCAGAACTTGTTCAGAAAGGTGTAAAACTCTTTCCTATAGTTTATGGAACATCTTTAATGAGAGAAGTCTATGTTAAGGATGCCATAGATGTTGTTTTTAAAGGCGCTCCTGCAAGTGCTATAAATAAGTATAAAGAATATATGGGGATATCAGTATCATGGGGAAGTAATTCAGTAGATAGTTTTGAAAAAATATCAATATTAATAGGAAGTAGTTTTTTATTTATATTATTAGCACTTTTAGTATTACAAAAGAGAAGGATAAGAGATAGATAGCAATATAATCAATAAATAGTGGAATAGTTATTAAGTTACATTTAAAATATAAGATATAGTATTGTTGTTATTGTGTATGGGGGGATATATGAAAATAGTCATAGAAGATGTAAAAGAAGGACAAGAAGATGAGATTATAATTCGCTGTAATAGATTAGATGAGTCTTTGCTACAAATGATTTATGGTGTGAAAATGCAGCAAAAGAAGTTGGTTGGAATAAGTGATGGTCAAATGCATATGATAGATGCAAATGATGTATATTATTTCGAAGCTGTGGATAATAAGATTTTTATTTATTGTGAAAAAAGAGTATTTGAATCTAAGTTAAAACTTTATGAAATTGAAGAAGAGTATAGTAATACTGATTTTTTTAGGGCCACTAAATCAACAATCATTAATTTAGCCAAGATTCAAAAATTAAGTCCTGCATTTAATGGGAGATTTGAAGTACTTCTTAATAATAAAGAAAGGGTAATAATCTCAAGACAGTTTGTACCAGAATTGAAGAAAAAATTAGGTCTGTAGGAGGAGTATGAATGAAAAAAACATTTAAAGAGTTTGTTGTTTTATTTTGCACTATAAATACAGGTGTTATGTTTGCAACTGCAATCTATATATCATTATTTGAAAAAGAAGCATCTTTGCATGTAAGCATTTTGTGGCAAATGTTATTGGTTACATTCCTTACATCTCTATCGGATTTATTATATTATTCAAAGAAAGAACTTAGTAAAAAACAAGCTATTATTAGGACATGCATTCAATTTATTTTAGTAAGTACTATAGTAATAGTATGTGCATATCTATTTGATTGGATAGATCCAACTAAACCGTTGTATTATATAGTATCTCTTATAGTTCTCATAATCATAGTGTATATTTTAGTTAAAATTATTTCATATAAGAAGGATATGAAGATGGCTGAAAAGTTAAATGAGAAGATAGCAGAATACAATAGAATTAAAAAAAACAACTAAGGTTGTATTTATATTTTGAAATAAAGATGGGAAGCTAACCTAATTTTTAGGTGCTTACCATCTGTTTTTTATACTATTTATATTAAATTACCATTTTACAATAGTATAAGGGAGTAAAAAAAACTACATAATGAATTTTATAGTATTTTTATAAAGATTTAAGAAAATTTAGTGAGAGAAAACGTTTTGATTTTCGTGAAAATGAGTATATAATATAGTTAAACAATTAAATGGTAAAAAGTACTGAGAATGGAGAGAAAAGTTATGGAAGTAAAAGTATTAGCTGAAAAAATTAAAACAAATGTACAAAAGGTTATTATAGGAAAGGATACAGTTATTAATATTATAACTACATCACTAATTGCAGGTGGACATGTTCTACTTGAAGATGTGCCAGGTACAGGTAAAACAGTATTGGCGAGAAGTTTAGCTAAATCAATAAATTGTGATTTCAAAAGAGTACAATTTACACCTGATTTGATGCCTTCTGATTTAACTGGTATAAACTACTACAATCAAAAAGAAGGAGAATTTACATTAAGAAAAGGACCAGTTTTTACAAACATACTATTAGCAGATGAAATTAATAGAGCAACTCCAAGAACTCAATCAAGTTTATTAGAGTGTATGGAAGAAAAACAAGTTTCTATAGATGGGACAACCTATAAGTTAGATAGTCCATTCTTTGTAATTGCATCTCAAAACCCTGTAGAATCTCAGGGAACTTTCCCATTGCCTGAAGCACAATTGGATAGATTTTTAATTAAAATAAACATGGGACATCCAACTTTAGAAGAAGGAAAGCAAATCTTCAAACGTTTTATTGAGGATGATCCGCTAGAAGAATTACAAAGTGTATGTGGCAAAGAAGAAATAATTGAAGCAAGAAAAGTGTGCAGAAAGATTTTTGTCAGCGATGATGTTCAAGAATTTATATTAAAGATAGTTGAAGCTACTTTGCATGATGATAATATAATTTTAGGCGTAAGTCCAAGAGGATCTCTTGCTATGCTTAAGGCAGCTCAAGTGTATGCAGCAATAAATGGAAGGGATTTTGTAACTCCTGATGATGTTATAACTTTAGCACCATATGTATTTGGACATAGACTTATAGTAAAGAATGCACTAAAAATTAAAGGAAATTTTAGTTGTGAAGAGATAGTTAGACAAATAGTTAGAACAGTTGAAGTACCAACAGAGTCTTGGGGTAAAGAAAGAAATTAGGTGAGAATATGGAAGTAATATTGATTATAGTTATAATCCTGATATTCTTTAAATTGCAAAATAAATTATATTTAAAACATGCTTTCAAAGATGTAGAATTCCTAATGGAATTTCAAGATGAAGCTATATTTGAAGGTGAAGAAACAAAGTTAAAACGTACCTTTATTAATAGAAAATTTATGCCTCTATGGTGGCTTAGAACACAATATGTGCTATCAGCTAATCTTGAATTTGATGAAACTCAAGATGATAATAATATATCAAAATTAGATCATAGAAGTGAAGAATTATCTTTATTTGGACATGAAAAGTTAGAGAGAGAGATAGCTATAAAGGGAAAGAAGCGAGGTTTTTATACAATAAACAATGCAGAATTAATAACTACAGATTTGTTTGTTACCAATAAATTCGTTAAAAGATTTGATGTTGCAAATGAGTTATATGTGTTCCCTAAGCTATTATCAAACCTAATAATAGATGTTAAGTTTGAAAAACTTTTAGGTGAAGTTATTACGAGAAAGCATTTAGTTTATGATCCATATGAGAAGAAAGGAATTAGAGATTATTCCACATATGATAGCATAAAAGATGTAAACTGGAGTGCTACAGCAAGAACTGGAGAACTAAAAGTAAATGTTTATGATTATACTTCAAGTCAGGAAGTTATTATATTCTTAAGTTCCCAAAAAGATAACTCGTGGGTAAGTGATGATGTTATTGAAGAAGGAATAAGAATAGCTGCCACACTATACAATGAATTCACTACACAAGGAATAAAAGTTGGGTTAATAACTGATTCAGTAGATCGTGAAACTAACATTAATATTTCACAAGAAGCAGGATGTGAAGGAGATCATGGCATTTTATTTAATAGGAATTTAGCTAGAATTAGTATAACTGAAAATAATGAGAACAATATTGGAAGTTATATTAATGAGGAAGTTTTAAAAGGTGAAAATCAACCGTTATGGATTGTAATTTCAAACAACAGGGGGAAAGATATTGTAGCATCAATTGAAAATGCTAAAGCAAACAAATTTGATGTGCAATGGATAATTCCTAAAGAATATGATGTAGATGCATTAGTGGAAAATTTAGATGAAGTAATATTATGGGATGTGAACTTATGAGTGAGAGAGTAGATATTTGTGAAATTACAGAAGAGTATATAAGTCATAAGTATGTAAAAAATTTAATGCATGAGTTAGCAGAGGATGTTTTACACTACTTGTGTATATATCCTTTGGTTGCCTTTTTCAATAGAGCTTTAACTGGAAATTCATCAATGACTTATTTGGGATTAATGTTACTAATCCCTATATTAATTATGACATGTTTTAGAGTGAAAATAGCAAGAAAAAGTAAATTTCTTTTAGGTGTGCTAGGAGTATTTTTAGTATCTACACTGATATTAATATTAAGTAAACAGTATTTATTTGAAATTCTTTTACTTTTGTGGACGTATATTTGCTTTAATAAAAGTTCTAAAGTGCAGTATTTTAAGTTTACAATGGGAAAGGTATTCCAGTATGAATTTGGATTGATGTTTCAAATCTTGCTTCCAGCAGTTTTCGGTTTAGATGACATACAAAATCTTACATTGATAGTGGCTATACTAATTATGTTAGTTGGGATTACTTATGTATGTAAGGCAAGAAATACAAAGTTATTTTTGATTACTAAGGAGGGTAAAGGATATAAGAATAAGAATGGTAATATATTCTTAATTCAAATAGCTGCGTTAATAATTATAAGTATGATTTCTTTATTCGGACTTGGAGTATTTGAAAATGCACATTATATAACTCAAGATTTAGCTAAAGGGGCAATGACCATTTGGCAAAGAGCCAATCCTAATGATACTTCATCTAATAATGCTAAGAAGAAAAATGAGGTGCCTAAATTAAATCTTGCAAAAATTGATATAAATAAGTATGCAGGCAAGCAGTCAAAGGTATTTCTTGTATTAGGATATATATTTAGTTTCTTATTTAAAGTTATAGCTATTCTAATTTTACTGGCTATAAGTTATATGGTACTAAACGGATTTTTATTATATATAAAGAAGTTCATGAACGATGAAAAGGTAACTTTTGTTTTTGATAAAGTAGATAATGGGGAAGATACGAAAAAAGCAGTGAAAGAGAGAAAGAGAATATTACCGACTTTCCGTCCAGATGAAAAGGGTAAGGTAAGAAGGGCGTATAGGAATAGAATCTTAAAGTATAGAAAGAAGAATGTATTTATTAATGAGTTTTATACTGCAAATGAGATAAGACAGGAAATATTTAATACAACTGCAGATAATCTGGATAAAATAACGGCTATTTATGAAAAAGCTAGGTATTCAAACAATAAAGTTACAAAAGAAGAGATAGAAATAATTAAGGGCAGTAAATAGAGAAGAGTTATAGTTTATTAATTTAGATTATTTTATATTGTTAAGATATATTAATATGGGTGAAATTATGAAAGATGAAGTAGAAGTTTGCTTAGTTAATGAAGGATATATGATGCATGATTATGTAAAAACATTATATCATGAATGGGTAGAGGATTTATTAATGTTTTTTTGTATATATCCGAGTGTAGCTTTATTAAATAGAGCATTTAATATGAATTCATCAATGACTCTGCTGGGATTTTTGCTAATTATCCCTATTTATGTGATGACTTATTTGAGGGTTAAAATAAGTAGGAAAAATACATTATATATAGGCCTTTCTATAGTTATGTTAATTTCAACTATAGTGATTGTTGGGATAGGAGGACAATATCTGCTAGAATTTGTATTGATTATTTGGGCAATACAATGTATTAGAAAGAGTAGGCATAAGCAGAATTATATATTCGATGTTACTAATTTGATAACTTATGAAGAGGCGTTAGTGCCTCAGTTAATACTTCCAGCTGCTTTTGGATTTAAGGATATACAGCTAATGGTATTAGTGAATGCTATTGTTATAATGATTGTTTCTACAATATATATTTGTAAAGCTAGGAACATGAAGCTAATTCTTGATAATAAAAAGAATGGTAGCTATAAAAGTAAATCAAGTAATATTTTTTTAGTTGAGATTATTGTATTGATAGGAATTAATTTGTGTATTCTGTATGCTTTAGGTGTGCTACAAGAAGCTTGTTATTTAACCCAAAAGTTTTCAGCGTGGGGAATTAATTATTGCTTCGAGTTAACAAAGATGCAAGCTCCAGGTTCAGTAGTAGAAGCAGCGAATGCTGCTTCAGGTGGAGTGAGATCGCCTTTTGGAATGGCTAATTCTTCAAATGGTGGATTTCTAATGAAATTATTAAGCATACTTATTTTCGCTGGAATAATTATAGTTATAATGATAGTTGTGGGAAGTCTTTTAGCAGCAAGCTATTTTATTATTAATTATATATTCTTAACAATAAAGATATTTAGGAATAAAGAAAAGGTAACTTATGTTTCCAATAAACCTAATGAGGATGAGGAAAAGCAAAAAGTATCCATGAACAAATGGCATATAAACAGAATTATTTTTGTGAATGATAAAGACAAAGTTAGAAAGATATATAAAGACAGAATATTAAAATATAGAAAAAAGAATATATTTGTTAATTCTAGATATAGCGCTAATGATATTAAAAATGAAATTTTTAATGTTACTACGGATAACTTAAGTGATATTACAAAAATATACGAAAAAGCCAGGTATTCAGATCAAATTATTACTAAAGAAGAGTTGAGATTAATTAAAAAGAGTGATAAATAGGTGTAAGGCATCTTAGGAAGTGAAAATTAGTGAGAGAGTATAGTTGGACAATTTTGGGATTTGTTATATCATTTATTTTTGGATTACTTGGAATGATATTTTTAATTTTTAAAGAAAAATCATGTGTGCTTATATCAGGATATAACTCTAAGACAAAGAAAGAGAGAGAAGAATATGATGAAGTTCGTTTAAGTAAAGATGAACGTAATTTTTTCTTTAAATGTGCAATTGTTAATTTGAGTGGAGCCATATTATCCATATTTATTGGAGCGGCATCTGTTTGGATTGCTTTTGCAGTGTGGATTATATATTTTTTAAAGAATTTACATTTTGATGCTGAAAAAACATTTGCTAAATATAAAAAACAAATATAATTTTTAAGGGGCTGTCGCACAACTAATTATAAATTAGTTGTGTTATAGCTCTTTTTTGTACAAAAAAATAAATTATTGAAAAATAAACAAGAAGAGGAGCTTGACGTAAGCAGTTTTTAACTGCTTATGCGACAGCCCCTTTATTTTTGTTTAAAACAAATCAACCTTTTGGTTGATTACTTCTCCTAAGACTAGAGAGTAATATAGTGTTTGAGGTGATGGATATGGAAAAAATATTAGAAATTAAGGATTTAAAGAAATATTACAAGGATAATAAGGCTGTGGATGGATTAAACTTTGATTTATATGAAGGAGAGATATTGGGACTTCTTGGACCTAATGGTGCAGGTAAAAGTACAACTATAAATATTTTATCCACTATTTTAAAAGCAGAAGGGGGAACAATAAAATATTTTGGGAAAAGTCTTGATAGCAATAGAAAGTATGTAAAATCCCAACTTGGCATAGTTCCTCAAGACTTAGCTCTTTATGAAGACATAGCAGCATATAAGAATGTGGAGTTTTTTGCATCATTGTATGGAATTAAAGGAGAAGAACTTAAATGTAATGTTTTAGAAGCATTGAGATTTGTAGGACTTGAGGATAAGAAGGATAGCAAGCCTAAAACCTTTTCAGGTGGAATGAAGAGAAGGCTTAACATTGCTTGTGCTATAGCCCATAAGCCAAAGATTTTGATTTTAGATGAGCCTACTGTTGGAATAGATCCCCAGTCAAGAAATCATATTTTAGAGTCAATAAAAAAACTTAGAAAACTTGGCACTACTATTATATATACAACTCATTATATGGAGGAGGTTGAGGTGATATCAGACCGGATAGTTATAATGGATAAAGGTAGAAAGATTGCAGATGGAACGATCTTAGAGCTTTTAGAAAACTATAAGAACACAAGGGTTTATAAGATATTTATTGACAATAAAAGTGGTCAATACAATGGAAAATTTGATTTTTTATTTAAAATCGAAGGCATTCAAAAGGTAAGTAAGGAAGATAATGCTCTTTGTATAACAACAATAAAGGATATAGATAATTTAGATAAAATTATACTAAAGCTTATTGAGAATAAGATAAAAGTAAGTCATATGACCAGTGAAGAGGGAAATCTAGAAATGGTATTTTTAAAGCTAACTGGCAGAAACTTAAGAGATTAGGAGGTAAAAAATGAATATAGGAGTATTGATTAAACAAGATTTTAAGAACTTGATTACAAATGTTAATATTGATTTTTTCTGCTTTGTTTATCCATTTATTGTTGTTGGATTATTCGGTTTTTTATTTTCAGGTATTTACGGTTATCATGGCGTGACATCTTATGATTATTACGGGGTATCAATGATGATATTTTTAATTATCAGTGCAGCAACTATAACCCCAAACACTTTTATGGAGCAAAGAATAAAGAGTGCTAACTTAAGAATAGCTTATTCTCCAATATCAAGGTGGGAGATATATGCTTCAAAGCTTTTATCTTCATATTTGTTTATGGGAGTTATATTTTCATTAGATTTAATAATATTTAATGCATTAGGGATAGTGAATTATGGAGGGAAGAACTTTATTTATGTATTAATATTATTTATGGCGTTGCTACTTTTTTCTACAACCTTTGGTGGAGCAATCTGTGTAACCTTAAAAAGTGAAGAATTAACAAATAAAATAATATCTTTAATAATGAATTTATTTGCATTGCTATCAGGCTTATTTTTTCCTATTGATGGTTTAGGAGACTGGGCAAGCAAGGTTGCTAATTTATCACCATTAAAATGGGTATTAGATAGTATATTCAAAATAATATACGATGGAAATTTTCAAAACTTCAGTTTAACAATAGGATCTTTATTAGGAATATCACTTTTGCTAATTGTAGTGGTTCATGTGAATTATAGAACAGAGGATTATATTTAGAAAGGAGGATATTAAACTATGCTTAGAATGATAAAAGGAATATTATATAGAATGATTAATAATAAAGTTTATCTAGTTGTACCAATTATATTAACACCTATTATGATATTTGCTGCAATTTATTTTAGTAATAATTTAAGCATTAAAGGAAATATAGCAGTGGTTGGAATGGATAATGTTAATCTAGCTATAAAAGAGGTTAAGGTAACAAAATTAAAGACAGTACCTCAATTATCAGAGTTAGTACAAAATAAATATGATGGTGTAGTTATATACAAGAATGGAAAGTTTAAGGTAGACACGGTAAAGGGTAATGAATTCAAAGAAAATATAGAAGCTTGCATTAATGGCAAGACTCCAAATTGGGACAGGGAAGCTAAGAGAGGAGTTGCAGCGAACATTATAGGATATATTACTATGTTTGTATTGTTTCTTGGGATGATGCTGTATAGATTTTATTATGAAGAAAAAGGTGGGATATCAAAGAGAATTTTGAGCGGTAGCATCAGTTATGTGCAATATGCAACAGCACATGTTATTTCAGTATTTTTAATGATATTTGTACCAACTACAGGAATAACTCTAATTACTAAAGAAGTTTTAAATATAAATACCAAGGTAAGCAGCTTAGAAGTAGCATTTATATTATTTGTACTTTGTTTATTTGCTTCTGCTTTTGGTTTTTTAATATCTTCAATAATCAAAGAAGATGAAAATGCAACTTTGGTAGGATCAATGACAATTTTAGTAACCACTTTGTTATCAGGAAGCTTTTTTTCCGTAACAAAAAATGGATTTATAGATAAGATTTCTAATTTATTCCCACAGAAATACTTATTAGATTTTACAATATCATTAGAAAATAATAATAGTGCAAATTATATGAAAATGGGAGTTGTTTTAGTTATAACGGCTACAATATTAACTTTAGGTATATTTATTGGCAGCAGAAAACTTAAAGGAAATAATTGTTGATTCTCAATTAATAGAGTAAAATTATATTATGATGAATAAATTATTATAATAAGTTTAATGTTAATAATATTTCCTAAGGGGAAGAGTATGAAGAATATTGTATATACAAGATTGATAAGACCAAAGAATAAGAAAAATAATATAGTTAGAAATCTGCTTAATAATAAAATAAAAGAGATAGTAAACAGTAGAGTTACTATTGTAAAGGGTGGACCAGCAGCAGGCAAGACCACCCTCATTTCTGCGTATTTACAAGAAAAGACTAATTATAGCTGGATATCTTTAGATGAAGAAAGTGATGATTTAACTTATTTTTGGGTTTATGTTGTACATGCATTGAAAAGTAAGTTGAAAAACTCAGAACTATATATAGACATGTTAAAGCCGCTAGTTAATAGAGAAGATATATTTAATATTATTGGTTATATAATAAATGAACTTATGAATGAAGAAGAGCTTATCTTTGTTTTGGATGATTTTCACTATATAAAAGATAAGTTTTTATGTTCAACTATAGAATATTTTATTAAAAATTCTTCTGAATCTATTCACTTTATTCTTGTATCTAGAGAGGAGATACCTATTTATCTAAGTGATATTATGATGAATGGAGAGTTAATAAATATAGAAGCAGATGAGTTTAAATTATCTTTAGATGAGGCATCAGAGTTTATAAGAGTTTCATTGAAAAAGAATATAGAAGATAATATAATACAGCAAATATATGAAAAAACTGAAGGCTGGATAGGTGGTATTCAATTAATTTTAACAATAAGTAAAGAGCTAGATAGAATTATATCTATCCCTAAGGAAAATAAGTTTTTTATAGACTATATAAGTAAAGAAATAATTTCATGGTTAAGTTCAGAAGAAATAGAACTGTTAGTTAAAACCTCGCCTTTAAATTATGTAGATCAAAATATATGCACCCTACTAGTTGGAGATAATGGAGCAAAATTAATTCAAGGTCTTATTGAAAAAAATATGCTTATTATAACCATAGATGAAGAAAATAAAATCTATAGGTATCATAACGTTTTAAGGGAGTTCTTGTTAAAACTTTTTAATGAAATATCTGGAGTAACACAAAATGAAATCATAAAAAGACTAATAGATTATTTAATTCAAAAAGAAGATTATGATGAGGCTTTAAGATTAGCTATTGAATGGAGATTATATGATATTGCCTTAAAGCTTATTGAAAAATACGCTCATCTTATTTCTTCTACAAAGATATTAGGAAAAATACCGTTGGAGTACTATAGAAAAAGTATAGATTTAGCTTTTATAGCAGCATTTAATTATTATTTCAATTTTGATTATGAGCATGGGGCTGAAATTATCTCAACAATCGCAGATAAATTGGAAGATGGTAATTGGAGATGTATGAAAATATATAAAATGATAACAGAAGAGGATATAATTGATTTAGGTGAAGATGATATTAATTTTGAAATGATTGGAAATATGAATCCGTTGACTAAGGTAGTGTATTGTATAATAGCAGCTTGTGGATATAGATTTATAGGGGATTATAGAAAGTCTTTGGAGATTGTTGAGTACGCAGATAAGGTTAATAAGCAGCTTAATAATAGATATATAGATATATTTTGTATATATAATAAAACAGCGAATTTAGAGGATATGGGAAGATTAAAAGAAAGTGAGCAGGGATATATTAAATTAAAATCTATTACTCATAATAAAGAGTACAATATGTATTTTTCTATTTTTGGAGAGATAGGACTTCCTGGCATATACATAAAAAAAATGATGTTAAATGAAGCAGAAAATCTTTTGATAATGGCTGAAAAAAATTCAGAGCAATTTCGTGATAAGAGTGTATTTATTACTCTTAATAGAGGAATAAAATATAATTTGGCAGAAGTAAAGTTTCTTCAAGGCAATTTTAAAGAGGCAGAAAATATGCTAAGTGTATTAGTAGAAGAGAATAAGGATAATGTAACATATCTATCCATGGTGGCCCTAAAAATTAGATTATTATCAGTAGAGGACAGAATAGAGCCAGAAGAATATACTTATTTTATTCAACAATATAAGCAAGAATATAAAGCTAATTTTGATCTTGCAGAAATGACAAAGATAGCTTATGTTATTTCACTATTTAAACTTGAGAAATATGAAGAATGTGAAGCCTTAATTGATGAAATTATCTTTATATGCAGGAAAAATCTTATAGGGTATAGTTTAATTTATGCATTGCTATGGAAGATTATAATCATGCAGAATATAAATAAAAATCAAGATAGAGAATATATAAATTATTTGAAAGAAGCAGTTTTTTATAGTAGAGATGATGATATTGTATTACCATATTATCTTCATAGAAAATACTTAAAAGATATTTTGTTAAAGTATGAAAAAGATTTATCTAAGGATGAAGGAAATGAAGAATTTTTAAGAAAGGTGCTTGATTTAATTTCTGAACAAAAAAAGATGGATGTTCTCAGTGGAAGAGAAATTGAGGTTCTCACAGAGATTTCTAATGGATTAAGTAATAAAGAAATTGGAGAAAAGTTATATATTTCAGTATCTACAGTTAAAACTCATATTATTAATATCTATTCTAAGCTTGGTGTTAAGAATAGACTTGAGGCTGTAAATAAGGCTAAGTTAGATCAGATTATTTCTTAGGATAGGGGGATTTAGATGCAAAAAAAATTTAATATAGAAGATTTTTTATCAAGATATTCATATGTGGAAGAAGAAATTGAAAAAAATTATATTGATGTACAAAACCTTAAGGAAATATATGAGGATTATATAGAATACAGAGATTCTTATGAAAATCAGGCAAATTTTATTTCAAACATTTTACGTTCTCAAAAGATGGTTCATTCTGTAAAGTCAAGAATTAAAGATGTAGACAGATTAATTGAAAAGATTATAAGAAAAACCCCAGAAAGGCGAGAAAAATACGGCAAGGATTTTCAATTTACTAGAGATAATTATAAGAATGAAATAAATGATTTAATAGGTATAAGAGTTATTCATATATTCAAAGATCAATGGCAGGATATACATGAATTTATAATTAACACTTGGAAGGTAATTGAGATTACAGCGAATGTCAGAGAAGGGGACGATACTAAAGTCTTTAATGAGCTTGATATAGAAGTAAGAAGAAGGGTATCTGGATATCGTTCAGTTCATTATTTGGTGGAGTTTTATCCTACAAACCAAAAGGTGATCGCAGAAATTCAGGTAAGGACAATATTTGAAGAAGGCTATGGAGAGATAGACCATAGGTTGAGATACTCTCATAATGAGATACCTGAAATACTTAAATCTAACCTTCTATTATTTAACAGAATAGTTGGTAGTGCTGATGAAATGGCATCACTTATAAATAACTTAAGTAAGGAATGGGGAGATAAAGAAAATAAGTATAAGGAAATAATAGAGGAGCAAAGAGAAGAAATTTCTAGGCTTAAAGAGAAAAATTATTAGAAAATAAGAGTGTCGTATTAGGTGAAGACTGCTAATGCGACACCTTATCTATATAAAGTGCGTTTATAATTCATACAAATAACTTAAAATATAGGCTCAAGTATATTAACATTAAAATGGATATCTTTTTTGCCACTATTATCTTCATATGAAAGAGTGAAGCTTTCTGAGCCGGATCTATAAGCATCAAAATATATATTTTCTCTATCATAGCTTTGATCAGTATTATTTTTTAAGAATATAGGGTTAGGAATATCAGTTTTTGATTTTTTCATGAAAGCCAAATAATTTTCAGAGAGTCCTTCTACATTCCATGAGGAATCTGTTTTTGAAATTGCAGGTAAAGAAATAACTAGTTGAGAGGTTTTGTTAATAAGCAAATCAATGTTATCGTTTTCTTTTATAAGGTATTGTTGTGCTGAAGCTTTTTGATTTCTATAAACTATAACTGTAATATACTTTTTATCTGTAGCGGTAGAATAAGAATATTTTTGTTTGCTTAGCTTAGCGTCTAATTTCTCTACATTTTTGACAGTAAAATCATAATCTTTAATGCTATCTTTACATTCATTAATATAAACTTGCTTTGAGAATAAAATCATAAGGATTGAACCAACAAGCAAAAGAATAACAGAGCCTAATATTATTTTTTTCACTTACACCACCCCTTTTGATGAGTAAACCAAAGGTTACTAATATTATATTTTTCACTTAGTACTTTAGTTACTTACCCTTTACTATATTATATCAAGTTAGTGTTAAAAAAAGTATATAATCCTATAATATAGATATTTATTTTGAGATATAATATGACAAGTTTCTCAAGATACTTTATGAAAAATCTCTAGGAGGCATATTGAATAATTTCTTAAAGGAACGTAGGAAGCTTGAATAATCTTTAAATCCACAATCAATAGAAGCTTTTATTATAGGTTCTCCAGTTTTGATAAGGTCTCTTGCTGCTATAAGCCTTTTTTGAAGCACATAATTGTGAAGAGTATAACCTGTTTCCTTTTTAAACTTATGCATAAGATAGTACTTGCTAATATAAAATTTTTCAGCAAGGGTTTCAACTGAAAGATTTCCTGATATATTAGAATTTATATATTTTAATACTTCTTCTATTTGTCTATCATATCTTAGTGAATCTTTATCTGTAACATACATATTGTTAAGATGTATTCTGTTTAAATAAATGATCAATTGTATAAACAATGAATTACTTAAAAGTCGGCTTGCGAATGCAGAGGAGTTTAAAGAATCCTCTAATGAAGCAATAATAGATTTTAATGAATTTTGCAGTTCAGCTTCAAGTCTTATGAGATTGAAGCTTTTTTCGTTTGCTAGTTTAAAGCATGTAGACAAGTCGCAATTATTATAATTATGTTTTTCTATAAACTCAGAATTGGCCCATATTATAATTCTTTCATAAGTTTCAGAAGAATTTATAATAGGTCTGTGCACATCATGATTATTCACTAGTAGAATGTCCCAAGGTTTTAAATAATAAGCTTTTCCTTCAATTAAATATGTTACATTTCCAGAAAGAAAGATAATGATTTTATTAAAGTCATGGTAATGAAATTCAAATTCCTTATTAGTTTTATCTTTTATATGAAATAGCTGAAAATCAGTATTTAAATATCCAGACTTATTTCCATAATTATTATTCATTTTGCAATCATCCTTTTCTATTAATTGATAAGAGTATAAAGCACTTTTTGCAATATAGCAAGCAATTTATGCACTATTTATAGCAAATACAATGTATATAATAATATCATCAGGATTATTTTGGAGGGATAAATGATGAAATTAAACAGATTATTAAGAGATATACAATTTGCATTATTAAAGGGGAATATAGATAGAACGGTAAGTGGAATATGTTATGATTCAAGAAAAGTAAAGCCTAATTATTTATTTGTATGCGTAAAAGGTACCAAGGTTAATGGTCATAGTTATGTGAATGAAGCTATAAAAAATGGGGCCACTGCAGTTGTCATAGAAGAAAATATTCAATATGAAAATTTAGAGCAGGATGTAACAGTTATTATGGTTAAAAATACTAAGGCTGCTTTGGCTTGCACAGCTAATATATTTTATAATGAGCCTTCAAAGGAAATTAATTTAGTTGGAGTAACAGGAACCAATGGAAAAACTACAGTCATACATTATATAAGAAATGTGCTAGAAGGATACGGAAGAAAAGCAGGACTTATCGGAACTTTAGGGTATGAACTTCAGGGAGAGAAGATTGAGATAGACAAAACAAATCCAACTACTCCAGAATCTTTAGAATTACAGGAGGTATTGAGAGAGTTTATAAATAAAGGAGCAGAAGATGTGGTTATGGAGGTGACTTCTTCAGCTTTGGCAAAACATAGAGTAGATTATTGTGATTTCAATATTGGTGTATTTACAAATTTATCTCAAGATCATCTTGAAGAGCATGGCACCATGGAGGCTTATAAAAATGAGAAGATGAAATTATTTTATAAATGCAATATCGGCATAATTAATGCAGATGATAAGATTTCCAAGGAAATAGTGGAAAAGGCCACCTGTGCTATAGTTACCTATGCTATTGATACAGAGGCAGATATAAAGGCTTTTGACATTCAATATAGTAATAATTCAGTTAGTTTCAAGGTAAACATTAAGAGTTTTATAAGATCAGTTACAGTTAATATACCAGGTAAATTTTCAGTTTATAATGTGTTAGCTACAATAGGAACTTGTTATGCTTTAGGGTTAAATATAGATGAAATTTTGAAAATAATTGCTGAGGTTAAACCAGTCCCAGGAAGATTGGAGATGGTTGAAAATAATGTTAACAGGCATGTAATAGTTGATTACGCACATACTCCAGATGCTTTGGAAAAGTTGCTATTAATGGCAAAAGAAATAACTAAAGGAGGGTTAATAACAGTGTTTGGTTGTGGAGGTGACAGGGATAAGACAAAGAGGCCAATAATGGGAAGAATAGCAGGAAGCATTGCAGACCACTGCATTATAACATCTGATAATCCAAGAACTGAAAATCCTAAGTCTATTATAGAGGATATAGAAATTGGCATAAAGCATACAGCTGTTTCTTATGAAAAGATTACAGATAGAAGGATGGCTATAAGCAAAGCGTTAGAACTATTAGAAGAAGAGGATTTATTAATTATAGCAGGAAAAGGACATGAGGATTATCAGATAATAGGAAATACAAAAATACATTTTGATGATAAAGAAGTAGTAAGTGAAATTTTGAGCCGAAAAGTTATTTGAAGCAATGTTTGAGAGAAAGTAAATGGAATTTGAATAAAGAAATAAATTGGGAGAGGATGTTATTGAAAGTAAAGTTTTTAAATAATTATAAGTCATCCATAATTTTATTAGTGTCTATTTTACTAGGTGGAATTATAGGATTAATAATGGGAGAGAAGGCAAAGGTATTTGAGCCTATAGGAAACCTATTCTTAAATTTAGTATTCACCATATTAGTACCAATAGTGTTTTTTAGTATATCTTCAGCTGTATCTAACTTAGAAAATTCAAAAAAACTAGGAAGAATACTTGGGATATCAGTAATTGTTTTTGCTGTAACAGCTATTATTTCAGGTTTGATTGGAGTAATAAGTTTTAAATTGTTTAACCCAGCTAGTGGATTAGATCCAGCAGCGATTGGTAGTTTATTAAAGGATAGCACAGTTAAAGGAGCAGAGGGAGTAGGTGTTTTAGATAAGATAGTATCTGGTATTACAGTAGGCGATTTTTCGCAGCTTCTATCTAGAAGTAATCTGCTAGCATTAATGGTGTTTTCAATATTGGTTGGACTTGCTACTATGTTATGTAAGGAAAAAGGTAAAGCTTTCTCAGAATTTTTAAATAGTGGTACTGCAGTATCAATGAAGTTGATTAGTTTAATTATGTACTTGGCACCAATAGGATTGGGAGCTTATTTCGCAAATGTAGTTGGACAATTAGGTGGACAGATTATAAAAGGGTATGCAAAGATCTTTGGATTATATGTGGGAGTATCTATAATATATTTCTTTGGATTCTTTACAATATATGCTTATGTTGCAGGAAGAAAGGAAGGAGTATTGACTTTTTGGAAGCATTCAGCTGAGCCATCATTAACTGCTTTGGCTACATGTTCTAGTGCAGCTTGCATCCCAGTTAATATTGAATCGGCAAAGAAAATGGGAGTATCAGATTTAATTGCCAATATAGTAATGCCAATAGGTGTAAATATTCATAAAGATGGATCTGTTATTGGTGGTATATATAAGATAATGTTTCTATTTGCTATTTTTGGCAGGGATTTTGGTGATTTTGGAGTGTTGATAAGTATTTTAGCAGCAGGTTTATTAATTGGTGCAGTAGTTGGTGCGATTCCAGGAGGTGGAGCTATAGGAGAGATGCTTATATTAAGTATCTTTGGTTTTCCGCCAGAAGCTTTAGCCATGATGCTAGTGATAGCTACAATAATTGATGCTCCAGCAACTGTATTGAATTCAGCGGGTAATACAGTTTGTACAATGATAATTTCTAGATTTGCTGATAAGAAAAAGTATGACTAAAGCGATATAGTATCTATTAATAATCTAGTATTTTGATAGGAATATAATAAAATGTATCATTACACTTGAAAAGTAAATAAAATAAAGTATAATTAGCATATAAACCTTGGTATATATGCTGATTTTTTTATATTAAATTAGTATACGGCAAGGAAAAAAGGATGTGGAGTTATGAAGAAAATAGTTTTTGGCGGCGGTTGCTTTTGGGGAGTTGAAAAATTCTTTTCTAGAATCCCAGGAGTAACTGAAACAGAAGTTGGATATGCAAATGGAATAACTGAAAATCCAACTTATGAAGAAGTTTGTAAGGATGATACTAATTTTGTAGAGGTATGTTATATTACATATGATGAAGCAGTGGTTTCATTAGATACTATATTAGATAGATTTTGGGATATAATCGATCCTACAACATTAAATAAACAAGCTGGAGATGAGGGAACTCAATATAGAAGTGGAATATATTATATAGATTCAGCTGATTTAGATACAATTCTTGAAAGCAAGAAAAAGATTCAGGAACAATGTACTCAACCTGTAGTAACTGAAGTAAAACCACTTGAAAAATATTATTCAGCAGAAGAATATCATCAAAAGTACTTAGAAAAGAACCCTACAGGATATTGTCATATACAATTTGATTAGTAAGTAGTTATTATAAAAATAAATAGTAACATATATTAAAAAGACGTAGAGATATTTATCTAATATCAGTTTAGAAGCATATCTCTATGTCTTTTTGCATAATTTTATTATTATGTGATTAAGTCACATAGTATGGTTTAGAAATAATATATAATATACTATATGAAGGAGAGAAAGATGAACGAATCCAATAAAAAAATATTTTTAGATGATTTATATAAACAGTATCCAATATTAAAACATATTGATGAAAAAAATAATGGATTAGTTAGTGAGAAAATGATTCTTAGAAAGTTAGCTGCAGATGAATATTTAAATTCAGCGGGAGAAGGCTGTAATGGAATTATCTTTGTAATAAAAGGAACAATTAAAATACAAAGAATTAATGAAAATGGAGAAGAAACAAATCTTTATAACATAAGTCAGGGTGAATTATGTCACGAGGCTTTGAGTTGCATTGTCAGCTCTAAATCGTTAAATATTATTGGCAAGGCTCTTCAAGATTCAGAGGTTGGTGTATTTCCCTTAAATTTAGTAAAAAAGTTTTTATTAAAAGATGTAGATTTTTTAGAAGTTATGTATAAAGATTTATATAAAAAATTTGCATCAATTATAGACAATAAAGAAGAAAGAATTCATGAATCTTTAGAAAATAGACTTATTAATTTGCTAATAAGTAAAAATAGTAATGTAATTTATGCTACTCATAGTCAATTAGCTTTTGAAATTGACTCAGCAAGAGAAGTAATTAGCAGAAAGTTAAAAAGTCTTGAAAAAAGAGGATATATAACAATAACAAGAGGAAAGATACAAATAAATAAAAATTTAAAAGAGTTAATAGAAAAATAATAACTATAAAAAATAAATACATAGGAGGAAATAGATGCTTAATTTTTTAAAAAGAGATAATGCCAGTGTAAAAGTTATAAGTGTAAATGATATGGATAATTTAATTGGAAAGGTGGATTTAATAGATATAAGGGAGCCTTATGAGTACAATAGTGGAAGTTTAAAGAGCGCTAAAAACATTCCTATGAATGAGCTTTTAAATCAACCAGATAAATATTTAAATAAAGATAAAGAATATTATATTATGTGTCAATCTGGAGGAAGAAGTTCAAAAACTTGCAGTAATCTCTCTAAGCAAGGGTTCAAGGTAACAAATGTAGCAGGTGGTTATGGTTCTTATGTAGGAACTCAAAGGAAGTAGAAATATAAGTGAAGTTTATTGTCACCGTATTAATATTAAAAAATATATTACTTAGTGACAATAAATTTCTTAATTACCATATTGAATTTTTATATAAATAGTATATAATTAATAATGATGATAAGTTAATAATCATTATTGATTGTACGACGTTTATCTAATCTATAGATAGATATTTTAAGAGAAGGAGAAGTTATGCCTAAGATTTTAATTAACCCTAGAGAGTTAATATTACAGGAAGCAGTAGAATTGTTGAAAGAAAAAGGTTATAAAAACTTTAGCATTAGAGAATTAGCTTCTAGATGTAATATCGCCACTGGAACAGTGTATAATTACTTCACAAATAAAAGAAACATAATAAGTGTTATTTTCAAAGAGCGATGGGGAAAGTTGCTTTCAGAGGTGAGGCAGATTAAGTCTCAAGATATTTCTTTTGAAGAAAAGATTAGATTGATATATCTAGAGTTAGAGGAATATTTAACTTTTCATAAGGAGATATTTTTAGAGCTATATGGAGAAGAAAATTGCAATAAATCACACTCAAGAGAACAGCTTTTAGGAGACTTATATACTATAGTTGATGATATAATTGATTTTCATAGAGAGAACAAAGAAATAATGATGCCATTAGAAACAAGAACACTTACTGTATTTATTATAAGTAATATGATTTTAATTATAGTAGGAAAAGATTATTTTACATTTGATGACTTACTAATTGTCTTAAAAAATAAATTAAATTAATCCACGTGTAATTTTTATGAATTTATATGAACAAGGTTCATATAAAATAAATAAGCTTATTTGAACAAAGTTCAGAAAGGAGAAAAGTATGAAAAATAAATCACAAAACTTTATTTTAATTATGTTTTTATTAGGAATTTTCATTGGTGCTATGGATACAGGAATAGTGTCACCAGCTAGAGCGGTAATAGGAAGTGGACTTGGTATTGATGCTAGTGTATCCATATGGATTATTACAATTTATACTTTAGCATATGCTGTAATAATGCCTATATCAGGTAAGTTATCTGATAAGTATGGTAAGAAGAAAATATTTATATATTCTATAATTATTTTTGGGATAGGATCAGCACTTTGCGGTATTTCAAATTTTTATGGAGGATTTAATTTAATCCTTATAGGAAGATTAATTCAGGCTGTGGGTGGTGGTGGAATAATGCCGATAGCCACAGCTTATATTGGAACTAGCTTTCCTGTTGAAAAGAGAGGAACAGCATTAGGCATGGTAGGTGCAACTTATGGTATTGCAACCACTATAGGACCAACTATAGGATCAGCACTTTTGAATTTTGTTGGAAATGAAAATTGGGGCACAGTATTCTTTATAAATGTGCCAATATGCATAATTGTTGTATTGATGTCATTAAAATTCAAGGATGATGAAGTTGAATTATCTAGTATAAAAATGGACATTAAAGGAAGTATAGTTATTTCAGGAATGATTTTATCATTGATGTATGGTTTAACTAATCTTAAGTTCCACGACTTTATTAATTCAATAAAAAGTATAGAGGTATATCCTTACCTAATTATTTTTATAGTTTTATTGCCAATATTCTTATATATAGAAAAAAGAGCAGAGAGCCCAGTGTTAAACTTAAATTATTTTAAGGATAGGAACATTGCTATAACATTGCTACTTAGCTTTATAGTAGGGGCTGGACTTATGGGAATTGTATTTGTACCACAGTTTGCCGAGAATGTATTAAGGATAAAAGTTGGTACAGGTGGATATCTAGTTACTTTAATGGCAATATTCTCAGGTATAGCAGCTCCTATTGGAGGAAAAATTATAGACAAGTATTCAGCTAAGCTAATATTGCTTTTAGGGTTTGGTTCTACTATTTTAGGAACACTAACCTTAGGGTTATGTGTATCTCAAAACAATAATAAAGTAGCTTTATTTATTGGTCTTGCATTGATGGGAATAGGAATGGGATTTACAATGGGAACTCCACTAAATTATTTAATGCAAACTTATGTTGATCCAAGTGAAGCTGCCACAGCTCAATCAACCTTATCATTAATAAGAAGTATAGGTGTTGCTATATCTCCGAATATATTAGTTAATTTTGTTTCAGAAGCTGGAAAAGAATTGCCTACAAAACTAATGAATGTAATGCCACCTGTTCAAGGAGCTCCATCTAATATTATGAGTGGAGGTGGTTCACTGCCAGCAGATACATTAGCATCTCTTCAAAGCGCTGATGTTACTTCTATAGTAGATGTATTAAAAAAGTTTGCATCCACAATGTTTAATAAATTTTCACCAATGCTTGAAAAAAGTATAGGTTCCAAATTACCACCACATACTTCAGCTTCAACAGTAGTAAATGGTATTAAGGATAAATATTTGACTAGTGTAGAGGCATCACGAGGTACTATAGAATCTACATTTCAGCAAACTATGAATAATGGATTTGCAAAACTATTTATTGCAGCAGCAATAATTGCTTTAATAGGCTTTGTATTTTCAATTTTAATTAAGAAAGGCAAAACTGAAACAGCGAGATAAAAACAAACAGCAGTGAGTAAATCCTCACTGCTGTCTTTATAACTAAGAAAATCTAAGGCGACTAATAATTTATTAGTTGTATTAAGGGTTAGTTGTAGTGTCAGTAGTTGGTGTAGTAGTACCAGTACTTGGAGTAGTTGTAGTGTCAGTAGTTGGTGTAGTAGTACCAGTGCTTGGAGTAGTTGTAGTGTCAGTAGTTGGTGTAGTAGTACCAGTGCTTGGAGTAGTTGTAGTGTCAGTAGTTGGTGTAGTAGTACCAGTACTTGGAGTAGTTGTAGTATCAGTAGTTGGTGTAGTAGTACCAGTGCTTGGGGTAGTTGTGCTATCAGTAGTAGGTACAGTTGCTAAATTAGCAATTTGAAGTGCTGAATCTAAATCAGCATTTAATTTATTTAGAGAATCTAATCTTGCTTGCATTTTAGCAATAACTTTATCCATAGCTGCTAGTGCATTAGTATAATCTGATGCTTTTACTTTTCCTAAAGCTTTTTCTACATCATCACTTACTTTTGCAGTTGTTTTAACTTGGTATGCATCAGTTTTGATTTTATCTGATAGTGCAAGTAATGAAGTTAGCATATCTTGGGAAAGTGTCTTTTTACCTGCTTGTATATCATTTAAAATTGATGTAAGCTTATCCTTCTTTTGTCCAACTAGAGGCTGAACTTTTTTGATTTGGGCCTTTATTTGATCTAATTGACTTTGCTTAGCTTTCATTTGAGCTTTAAAGTCTGCTATTTTATCTTTCTTAGCAGCTATTTGTTGCTTCTTTTCTTCTTTCTTTACTTCTTTTTGTGTGTTTTTAGCTTTTGTTGCTACAGTACTTTTTTTGTTTTCAGTCTTACTTTTAGGAGTCTCCACTTTCTTTGAAACAGTTTTAGTATCTTTCTTAGCAGTAGTAACAGGTTGTTTTGCTAATGCTGTTGTAGATGTTAAAACTAAAAGTGATAGTGTAATTGATAAGATCTTTTTGCTTTTCATAAATAATCCTCTCCTTAGTATATACTCTATTTATTATTAATTTATAGAATCTACATTAATATCACTAGGATCTTGAAGTGATTTTAAGGCGTCATCTATATCATTTAAAGCTGGTTTTATTTTTGATTTAATTTGATTTTTTTGTTGAGTTGATAATTCAGGAATAGGCTTTTTGTTTGAGTTTATGGAACTTCTAATATTATTTTCAACGTTATTACTAACTTTACTTGAACACCCGTAAAGGAATATTGTTGAAATAATAATCAGTCCAAGTAGTAACTTGTTCATAAAGCAATCACTCCTTCATTAAAACTAAGATTTCAATTATATTGTCGAAAAATGTAGTAAGAACTTTAATGATTTTTTTAAAGAAATTAAAAAAAATTTTTTCTTTTTAGAAATGCTGACATAAAGAATATGTTTAATATGCCTTGAATTCAAGTGCTGAGTTGAATTGATGAAAGAAAATGAATAAAGGGTATATATGGAAAAATGCAATAATGTTCGACAAATGTTGTTGAACATTATTGCATTTATGTTATATGTACTATAGTGAGTTTGCTTTAATTAAACAAACACGTCTAAAAAATAGAAAAGGTTAAATAAAACCTTTTCTAGCAACAAGTATAATATGATTATCTTTACTCAGTAATAGTAATGGTATAGCTACAGTTAAATTCTTTGTTGGTTGGCAGGCTAATTACACCTTCCTTGTCTTTAAATTCACCATGAAAATCTTCATAATCTGCATGTCCAAACCAAGGCTCTATACAGATAAATGGTGCACCAGTAGGGGGAGCCCATATACCTAGATAAGGGAAGTCTCCAAATTCTACTGATAAAGACTTGGTGCAATTTCTAGATTTTATAGTGATTTTGTTAGACTTCAAATTATCAAATATCAAAACATCATTTTTGAATGTGTCTTTTGATAGCTTAATTTCAGCAGAATTATTTAGATATTCATTCTTTTCATGAGTAAGAAAAACTTCTTTTGTTGGAACAAAAATTGAAGATGTTTCTTTTTCATTAAATTGTAGATAATAATCATCTAAGGACTCGTTTTGGTTTATAGGACACATAAATGCAGGATGTGCTCCTATAGAAAATAGGATATCTGTAGTGTCTAGATTCCTAACCTGATAATTTACAGTAAGTGAATTATCAGAAAGCTTATAAGTGCTTATCAATGAAAATTTAAATGGGTATACCATTAAGGAGTCATCTGAATATTTTAATTCAAAGCTAATTGAGTCTTCAGTTTGAGATAATAGATTAAATTCTGAAGTTCTTGCTAGGCCATGTTGAGGCAGTTCATAGATTTTGCCATCTACTTTGTATTTTAAATCTGTTACCTTTCCTATAATAGGGAATAGTATTGGGGCGTGATACTTCCAATATGTTGGATTACCATCCCAAAGGTATTCGGTACCAGTATCTTTGCCTGTTATTGAATGAAGTTCTCCACCATGAGTACTAGCGGTAATTTTAATCTTAGAATTTTCTAAGCTATAAATCATTTATATCATCCTTTCGTTAAATAATTATTTTCATAGATAAATAGTAGCATAAAATAGAATATATTACAGCTAACAAAAATTTTTAAATTGTTAAACGTAAAATTATTAACGAATATATGTGTTTTAACAGGTAAGAATAAATTTATATTTAATAGAAAGTGTTTTTAATGATGTGGAGGTGGCTTATGAAAAAGATAAATATGTTTATATTGACTGTTATATTATTTTTTATACCTACAAATATATTTGCTAAAGACAATAAATTAGATTCATCACTTAATGAGGATGAATTTGTTGTATATGTAGCAAAAGACGGTTTATATATTTCAACACTTCAAGAGAATTCAATAACTATGCTTGATAAAGGAAATAAAATTAAGAACCCCTTAATATCTAAGAATGGGGATAAGGTGGCATATATAAAGAATGATGATTTATATGTATGTGATATAAAAAAAGCAGATATAGTAAAGGTAGACTCTAGTGCAATGTCATACACTTGGAATAATGCAGGAGAATTAGTGTATTCTACAGAAGATAAAGGTATGTCATTATATAATTCAAATACAAAGAAATCTGAAAAAATTATTAATAATGAGTACTATTATTATAATATTAATTTTAATAGTAAAGATTTAATTTATGCAAACAAAAGGCCAGAGTATGGAGCAAAATCTACATCTTTACAGGATATGGGCATAATTAGTTACAGTTTGAGTAATAAGGAAGAGAAATTGTTGCTTTCAGGTGTACCAACAACCATTATTGCAATAGGGAGTACGCCAAATATATCTAGGATATCAAGGGATGATAAGTATATTTATATATGGAATAAACCAAACTCAGCATCTATGTCAGCTGATGTTAATGAATTTGCCGTATATGACGTTGTAAATAATAAATTTATCCAATTTAATAGTGGTGAGAAAAATTTTGATTTAGATAATAATAAAAACATGAATGCTTTAGCATATAAAAATAATATTTCTCCTAACCCAGTAGATAGCAATATAATTGCTATTATAAAAGGTGGGGGACGAGAAATGTTTGCCGATAAGACTTTAGGAATATTAGATATTAAGACGGCTAAATTTACGGAAGTACCATTTAAAGATAAAGTTGAAATGATGCCTTGTTATTCTGAGGATGGGAAAAAAATATTATTTTCTGTAACTAAAAGTTTAGAGTATGATATGGAAAAGGGTAATGTACCAATCTTAAGAATATGGCAAAATCAACCTCATTATATTTATGAGGTTGATGCAGAAACACTTAATAAAAGACAAATAACTAGTAGTAAATACTTTGATTTCATGCCAAGATATATAAAGTATGATGAGATATTATTTGTAAGAGCGATTGGAGATTCATTTAGCTTATGGAAAACTAAAAATGGTATTGAAACAAAACTTGCGGATAACTTAAGTTTTGGTGTAGAAGATTATACAAGTAGCTGGTACTATGGACATTACAAAACAGAGAAAGTTATAGATTTATTTATTAAGGATAGATAATGACAGATTTAACAAATTACAATTAACTATATCTTAGAGTTAGTGCCCACTCAGATTTGAAAATAGAATAGATACATTGATTTTTACTGCTAGTATTATTGGTAATTAGAATTTTATAGTATTTTAATTATAGTACTAATTTCAATGAAGTGCACATAAAATGGCAATAATTTTATAGAACATTAGTGGTAACTAAAAATATATAAAAAATTAAGCATTTGAATAACAGAAAAGGCTGTATGAAAATCATACAGCCTTTTGAATTTAAAAAAATTGACAAATTTATAGAATTCCTTTAATATATTATATCTAAACTATAATATTTTATTATATCATACATTGGATGAAAAGTCAATAAGAATATTTCGAAGGAGAGAAAATTATGAATTTGCCTAATATTTTTAATTTTGATCTAACAAGATTAAGTGAACCCTATGCTAATGAACTGCTAAAAATTAATGAGCAAATAAATGAACAGGGGTTAGTAATAACTTTAGAGGATGCAAAGCAAATAATTAATACAAGAGATAAGGTATTGAATAATTATGGAAGAGTTGAACTGAGCTTGCAGGCTACAGAAAAAATAATGAAACTTTTTAGTTATTCATCATTTATAAATCAAAATAATTATGTAAGGAGTATAAATGACTTACAAGAAACGTTCTACTATTTGCGAAATGAAACTAAAGACAAAATTTCTGATGATAAACTTATTGAATTGATGAAAGATTTGTTTGAAAATTCTTGTGAAGGATCTATAGAATTATTAAACAGTTTGTTAGAAGAGTTTTCTGTTAATTATAGGAAAGGTTAGAATGGAGAGGTATTAGTTATGAATTTAAGTGATAAAAATAATCTTTTAGAAACTAACAAATCAGAAGTAAATTTAAAAGCAGTGAATAAAAATCAATATCTAATCTCGATTATTAATGAAGGAAGAAAAAGTAGGCTAATTAGTGAGGAGGAAATATTCAATATTCAATTGAAATTAACGGAATTATTAAAAGAGCTGATTCTGAGATATACAAAGGGAGAAAGTACTTCTGTTACTGTTGAAACTACTGAGAACTTACTTAACTCCATTCTATATGCTATAGATTTTCATTTACTTGAACTTAATAGTGTAAAAGCTGCAATTGGTGAGCTAAAGCAAAAAGAATTAAAGCATATATATGAAGCAGGGATAGAACAAATAAGAATATGTGTTATTGAAACTAGAAAACTGTACAAAAAAATAAATAAAAATAGATTGCAGTTAGATTTAGAGTCGTATAATATTACTCTTGATGAGGGCATACCATATTTTTTCGAAAAATATAATATAATTTTTGAAAATCATTATGCATTAGCTAGCATTGATTATCCTTTAGTTTTTGATGATATGAAGGTAAGAGGTGTTTCATATATAAAAAATTATCTGGAGCATTTAGATATTGAGACAGAGTTTTGCAGGTTTTTCTTAATTGAGAACATAAAAAAGCTTTTAATAGGGTATGAAAAAATGTGTAGATTAAATCACAATATAGAATTGATAAATATATTTGAAATAGTAATAAATAATTCTATTTTTTCTGTTCTATCAGGGAATAAAGCAGCTGAACTTTTTATCAATAAAAATCAATTTAAGTTCTTAGAAGAAAAGTTAGGTGTTAATAATAAGAAAGCCATATATTCTTTTATTAATATAGCAGTCCAAACAGTTATTGATGAGTTGAAAATTATTAATCCTTTTCTCTTAGATTATATAGATAAATATAAAGAGCAGTTGAAAAAAAGGGTGATAAATGTTGTAGATAATAATTGTTTAAGAAGCATTATGGTAGTTGAAGAGGAAGAAGTACAAAAGTTTAATTTTACATTTGATGAAGGGAAGAGGATGAGTGAACAAGATTTTAATTTGATTATTAGTAAAATAATAGAGAAATCAGATGTTAAAGATAAAGTTGAAATAATAAAAACACAAGTTTATTCTCTACAAGATTTTATAGATATTCTTAATTCAGACTGCCTTTTTGGTGAAGAGTATAAATTTATATTTGAAACATTAGGAGAAATTGAACTTACAATAATAGTGAAACTAGTATTTTATGAGGAACTTAGAGATGGTGAAGCAAATCTATCAGAAATTATTGAAAGTAAAAAAGAAATGGAGTTTGAATGGCAGGAATATTTTATCCAGTTTATAGATAGTTTAAATAAGCAAAGAAAGGATATAATTGCAGGATTACTTAATGAAGTTGACTATGAAGAGATTAAATTTTATTAGATAAAGTATTGACTCTACCCAAAGGGTAGAGTTTATACTTTTATTGGGGTGATTTAATGAATACGAATGAGGTATGTAGAAATCTTAATTTAACAGTTAAGTCCTTAATTGTTTATGAAAGTTATGGAATAGTGATCCCTAAAAGAGAAAAAAATAATTATAGAAATTATAGTGAAGAAGATTTAAATAAGTTAAGAACTGTAATCTTACTTAGAGAATTAGGATTCTCATTAAAAGATATAAAAAAGCTTATGGATAAAAGTGATAATGAAAATCAAGAATTTACTAGGGGACTGTACCTTCAACTTAAAGCAGTAGAGAGAAAAATTTTTGAATTGAATAATGTAAAAGATACACTGATAAATAATATAGATAAATTATTAGAAGCTGATACAGAGACAGATAAGAAATCCTTCCTAGATAATGTTGATATAAGTATAAAAGACAATAGGACAGAGAGAATAAGGTGGATAAATATGTTGGAATTTGATAATAAGGCAGTTAAGTTTGACAAAATGGTTAGAGATAGGTTAGATGATGAGCTTGGTTTATTTGAGAAATATGATGAAGTGCTATCCTTAGTAAGAGAGAAGATAACTAAGAGTAAAGCTAAAACTGTAGTTGATATAGGCTGTGGCACAGGAAATCTATGCGGTGAATTAAGCAGTGAAATAGATATACTAGGAATTGATCAGAGTCTAGAGATGATTTTGCAGGCAAAAAAGAAATATAAACATTTAAAATTTAAATTGGGTAATTTTTTAGACAAACCTATAGAAAAAAGTTATGTTGATGTGTTAGTTTCAACATATGCTTTTCACGGCTTAACTTCCGATGAGAAGAAAGAGGCATTGGAAAATATGATGGAGTATATAAAAGATGATGGGAAGATAATCATTGCAGATTTTATGTTTTCTAATAATGAAGAAAGAGAAAAGTGTAGAAAGAATCTTTTGGGAAAAGGTAGGCAGGATTTATGGGAGGTAATAGAATCTAAGCATTATACAAACTTAGTTGAATTAAAGGCATATGTATATTCATTAAATTATAAGATTTACAGTGAACATATAGTTAATTTTACATGGATAGTTGAGATTGAAAAAAATAAAGAGCAGAAGGATTAATTTTATGCGTTTATCATTATTAAAAAAGTATTAGAATTTGGCTTTAGATAAGGTCTCCAATAATAGTGAGATTGAATTTGATGAAAAATCTTAATATTCTGAACAAGTATCTGATGGATTTAGTGGTTTAATTTACTAAGAAATTAGGCCTAAAGTTTTGCTCAAAATATACGCGTAATGTATTGATATGTAATGGTTTTGAAATGTTTTTCTATAATTTGGTTTCCTATAATTTCCTTAGATAATTTACGAATTGAGGAAATATAATTCATATAGTACCAATAAACTCCTTTGAACTCATGCATAATTCTATGTTAACTTATAGGCACAGGCTATTAAAACAGATCTGAGGAGGAATTAATTATGAAAAATAATAAAATCATAAAAGTATTAGCTACATCAGGAGTAATTTTAAGCCTAGGTATGGCTGCTTTCGGAGTTTCCAAGGTTAATAATACAACAGCAGCTAATTCAGCTGTGCAAACGAAGGCACAAGCTCTAAATGCAAATAATACAAATTTAGTTGGTACAACAGCAAATACAAAAGATATTAAAGATTTAAATATAGCCCAAAATTCATCAACTAAAAATGGTACAAGCAATTGTCCAGCATCTTCAAATGCAGCAACAGTAGCTAATAATTCGAAAGTTGGTGTACAAGCTGCACCAAATAATGGAACAGCAAATAAGGTTACAATATTTTCAAATGATCAAGCAGGAAACTGTAGTAATTCAGCAAGTAATTGGACAAGTTACTTTAAATCAAATACTACAAAACAAACGACTAATGGTTCTACTGCAAAATCACCAAGTACTAGTACATCAACTGCTACTAAACCAAGTACAACAACTCAAAGTACAGCTTCAAGTGATAAATTTATAGCAGAAATAGAACAACTAATATTTAATAAGGTTAACCAAGAAAGAGCAAAAGCAGGTGTTCCACAATTAAGTTACAATTCAACAATGGAGCATTATGCAAGAATTAAATCTCAAGACATGGGGGATAGAGGTTACTTTGACCACAAAAATCCTGAAGGTAAACTTATGGCTGACATAATGAAGGCTGATGGAGTTAATTACATGGCTTGGGGAGAAAATATAGCTTACATTGGTGGCGTGACAGGAAACTCTACTTTAGCTGATAACTTTATGACAAACTGGATGAACTCACCAGGACATAGAGCTAACATATTATCAACAAACTTTAGTAGTATAGGAATTGGAGTTTATAAGATAGGCGACACATACTATGCAACTCAGGAGTTCTATAAATAATTAAATTAGGCTTTAAAAAAGTATAATATGAATGCCATAGAGGTGAGATATTTTGTACGAAAGTGTGAATTTTGTATGAAAATCTCAATTTCTATGGCTTTTCAATTTTGTGAATAATTACAGGATTTATTTAAGCATATACTTATTTATGATATAATAAATTTACCAGATTATATTAAAAGATATAATTACTTTAAAATATAATTACAAATATTACAAGTGTAACATAAGGGGGAAAATATAATGTTTATACATAAGTGTTCTGCACCAAAAATGCTCCATGCAAAGACTATGATAAATAGTAAGTAATGTTTTGTTTGGAGCCTAATCTATTAAAAATATTTAGGTAGATACATTTGCTTGCTTTATAATAGTCTTTGCCTCAAATGAAAAAGGATTTGAGGAGGGGCAATACATGATGAGGTATGTTAAGGCAAAAAAGGTGTTACCAAAAGAAATAATTGAAATAATTCAGGAATATGTTGATGGAGAATATATTTATATTCCTAGAAAAAGTGGCAATGAGAAGGCTTGGGGTGAAAAGAACGGTACAAGAAGTAGCCTAAAGCAACGGAATTCTGAGATTTATATCAAATATATAAATAATATTAGTATTAAAGAACTTGCTAGATTATATTTTCTTTCAGAACATAGTATACGAAGAATAATAAACCAAGAAGGTTCATTGCGTACAAGTTCTATATAGAATTGTTTTTGAAATTGAAAGTTTAAAGTTGTCATGTTATGTTTATATTGTCAGAGTTTTGATAATATATACATTTATGAATCAGTAAAGTATAAATATAGATAGTTTTTAATTTGTATTTAAGAATGTTTTATCTTATCAGAGAAATGATGGGTAAAGCATTTTTTTTGCAAAATATAGGGAATAGCATAGAATCGAAATGAATTATTTATGCAGATATAAAGGAGTATGAAAATGGGACAAAAAGAATTAATAGATAATACGCCAATACTAAGAACAAGAGAAAGCATAGTTGAAGATTTGAGAAAATTAGGATTGAAGGAAGGAATGACAGTTATTGTACACTCATCATTAAGTTCTATGGGGTGGGTTTGTGGAGGCTCAGTTGCAGTCGTCCAAGCCTTAATGGATGTTGTTACACCAAATGGTAATATAATTATGCCAGAGCACTCAGGGGAGTATTCAGATCCATGTGATTGGTGTAATCCACCAGTTCCTAAGGAATGGTGGCAGGCAATAAGAGATACAATGCCAGCCTTTGATCCAAAGTATACCCCTTCAAGTTTTATGGGAGTGATAGCAGAAACTTTTAGAAATTTTCAAGGGGTAGTTAGAAGTAATCATCCAGCTGTATCATTTGCAGCTTGGGGGAAGGATGCGCAGTTTATTGTTGAAAAGCATTCTCTAGATTATTCACTTGGGGAGAATTCTCCTTTGGCAAGAATTTATGACTTAGATGGATATGTACTATTACTAGGAGTAAGTTATGAAAATAATACATCTTTTCATTTGGCTGAGAATAGAGTGATAGATAAAAAGATTTGTAAAGCAGGGGCACCAATAATAGAAAATGGGAAAAGAGCATGGAAAGCCTATGAAGATATAGATTTTGATACTGATTTATTTGAGGATATAGGGAAAGATTTCGAAAATAAACATAAAGTTGATATAGGAGCAGTTGGGTCAGCTAAATGTAGAATTTTTAAACAGAGAGCTGCAGTAGATTATGCAGAAGTGTGGATACAAAATAAGAGACAAACAATGCATATAGAATAGGTAATCATAAAAAAGTTATCTTATTGCTTTTAATGAGCGATAAGATAACTTTTTTGCTAATATTGTATTGACATTTGCTTAATTGTAATATACTCTAGGTTTATAAAGTAAACTATTAGTATAATACATAAACTAGAGGTGAATTTATTGTGGGGATAACAGAACGTAAAGAAAAAGAACGATTATTTAGAAAGAATCTTATATTAAGGGCGGCAGAAGATATCTTTGCAGAGAAGGGATTTGAAAACTCTACAATGGAGGATATTGCAAAGGCAGCTGAATTCACTAAGAAGACTGTGTATTCATATTTTAATAGCAAAGAAGAATTATATTATGAAATAATGTTAGAAGGATTTAAATCGTTAAATACTATGCTTGATGAGGCGATAAATCAGAATGAAAGTTTAAAAGAAACAGAAAAAATCAAGAAACTTGGTCAAACTTTTATTGAATTTAGTAGGGTATGCCCTGCATATTTTAGGGCAATTTCAGATTATCAAAATAGAGAATTTGATTTTTCTCACAATACTGATAATGAACTAATTAAGGAATGTTATGTAGCAGGGCAATATTCCTTTGAACTTCTTAATAAGTGCTTAGCTGATGGAATTGATAGAGGAGAAATATCAGATAAGGTTGATGTTACTACTGTTTCGTTAATACTTTGGGCAAATGTACTGGGGATTATAACATTGATAAACAAAAAGCAAAAATATATAAGAGAATACTATCATATAGAAATTGAACAGTTAATAGAAAATGGATTTGAAATGTTATTTAGTACAATCAAAAAATAAATGGGGTGAATATTATGTGGAATGTAAAAAAGGTAGTAATAAGTGCAGGGTGCATAGCAGTATTGGCTATAGGAATGTGGGCAGGAAAGTATTTGATTACTGTACAAAAATATAAGGATACTATAAAAAAATTAGAAATTGGTACTGTGGATCTATCAAAGGTTTCTGATGGCAAATATACAGGTGGATGTGATGCATTATTAATATCTGCTAAAGTTGAAGTTACAATTAGTAATAAAAAGATTAAAAATATTGTGTTGCTAAATCATAAAAATGAAAGAGGAAAACCAGCTGAAGTTATTACAGATAGAGTTGTAGAGGCTCAATCACTTCAAGTCGATGCAATTTCAGGGGCAACAAATAGTAGCAAAGTAATATTGAAGGCTATTGAGAATGCACTAAAAGCAGGACAAGCGTAATTAATAATATATTTAATATAGAAAGTTATCTGAAAATAAATAAGTAAGTCCAAATATACGTGAAATATTTGAACTTACTTATTTTGCGAAGATGACTTAATATTCGATTAAAGCAATAAGATAGCTTTTTTACTAAGATGAATAGGCTGGTTTTATGCTAGATGAATAAAGTCCATTTAAGTTTAGTTTTTCAATAGGTATATTCATTTGACCAATTTCTGTAGATTGAAACTCTCCATGACAATCTGAACCACAGGTTATAAGTAAATTCTTATCTTCACAAACTTCAATACATATTCTTGTAATATCTTCTGTATGAGCTGGATAATAGCATTCTATACCATCTATACCAAAATCAATTACTTCTAATAAGTCTTCTTTAAAAATATCCATATCATTTGTAGGAATAACTTTACCTGGATGAGCTAAAACAGCCTTTCCTCCAGCCTTATGAATATAATCTGTAATTAGCTTTATTGAAGGAAATTCTACACAACTATGAGGTGTTTCATATTTATCATACAATTGGAGTCCTTCAAATACATCTTTAGCTATTCCCTTTTCAATTAAGTAATGAAGAGTTTTCCAACCACCTAATTTTCTGTCATAAGTATAATATAAGTAATCTTCTAAAGATATGTTTTGATAGTCCTTAGACATTTTTTCAATAAGAGTTATATTAACCTTTTCTAATAGAATGCGATTTTGTTTTATAAAATTGGAGAAAACCTCATCATTTAAATTTACTCCATAAGCTAAAATATGATAATTCAGTCCATTATGAATTGCATCAATCTCAACACCAGAAATACACTGAATATTTTTGTTTTCACAAAGCTTGACTAGTTCAATTGAACCATCAAGCATATCATGATCAGTTATAGCTAAAAGACCTATATTTCTATTAATTGCTTTTTCTAAAATTTCTTCTGGAGACATTGTTCCATCAGAATAAAATGAGTGAATATGTAAATCTGCAATTTTACCAAACATCAAGATATCCTCCTATTATTATCATGTAATTATTAACTGCCAGTTTATTATCTAGTAATGTATATAAATATATTCATAATATAACATGTTTTGATAACTTACAAGTTTATAGTGTATTTTCTAAATAAATAATTTATATGCTTATAAATAAAAAAATGAATATCTTAATCCAATTTAGGTAATTTTATTATTGATATCTATAATTAAAGGAGCGAAGTTTTATGAGTGAAAATAAACTTGAAGGTAGAGTAAGTTATCATGATTCTGTAGAGGAAATGCTTAAGAGAATCAGAGAAGATGGAATGTCCAATGTATTTGATAGATTTGCTCTACAAGAAAAAATCAGATGTAAGTTTTGTCTTGAAGGATTGAGTTGCCAATTATGCTCAAATGGACCTTGTAGAATTAGTGAGAAAACTGGTCAAACTAAAGGGGTATGTGGTATAGCAGCTGATGCTATGGCAATGAGAAATTTCCTTCTAAAAAATATAATGGGGGCAGGTACATATAGTCATCATGCTTATGAAGCTTTTAGAACACTAAAAGCTACAGCAGAAGGAAAAACTCCATTTCAAATTAAAGATGTAGAAAAACTTAAATGGATGTGCGAAAAAGTTGGAATCAATGTAAGTCAAGACACAAATAAGATGGCCATTGAATTAGCAGATTTACTTGAAGAGCAACAGAAAATTGATGTTGAAGATAAAAATATTATGGTAGAAGCTTTTGCGCCTAAAAAGAGAAAAGAACTTTGGAAGAAGCTAGCCATATATCCAGCTGGTACCGTGCATGAAGAACAAAATTGTGTAGCTAGTTGCCTTACAAATGTAGATGGAAGCCATGTTTCTTTAGCTATGAAAGCTCTTAGACTTGGTATAGCTACAATTTATAATTCTCAAATAGGTTTGGAAATGGTTCAAGATATTTTGTTTGGAACTCCAAAACCACATGAGGTTAATATGGATTTAGGAATTATGGATCCAAACTATGTAAATGTAGTATTTAACGGTCATCAACCTTGGCCAGGGGTTGCTACAATATTAAAAGCAAGAACAGCAGAAGTTCAAGAAAAAGCGAAAGCTGCAGGAGCTAAAGGTCTTAGAGTAGTGGGATCAATAGAAACCGGTCAGGAATTACTTCAAAGATTTGAAATGGATGATGTTTTTGTAGGTCATATGGGAAATTGGCTTACAATAGAACCATTACTAGCCACTGGTACAGTTGACGTGTTTGCCATGGAAGAAAACTGCTCACCTCCAGCTATAGATATGTATGCAGAAAAATATCAAGTAACTTTGGTATCAGTGAGCACGATCATCGATTTACCAGGACTTGATGCGAAGATTCCATATGATCCATCTGAAGTGGATGCCATGGCAGATAAATTAATTGAACTTGCTATAGAAAATTTTAAGAAGAGAAAAGAAAGAAAAATAGAACCTAAGGTTCCTAATAAGTTACAGAAGGCTATAGCAGGCTTCTCAACAGAAGCAGTTTTAGCTGCTCTTGGGAACAAACTTGATCCTCTAGTAGATGTAATTGCTGCTGGCAAGATTAAAGGGGTAGTAGCACTTGCAAACTGCTCAACTCTAAGAAATGGACCACAAGATTCTATGACAATAAATCTTACAAAAGAACTTATAAAGAAGGATATACTAGTAGTTGCTGGTGGTTGTGGAAATCATGCTCTTGAGGTTGCAGGGTTATGTACTGTAGAAGCAGCTAATGAGCTTGCAGGAGAAGGTTTGAAAGAAGTGTGCAACATGCTTAAGATTCCACCAGTATTAAGCTTTGGAACATGCACAGATACAGGAAGAATTTCAATGCTTGTTAGTGCTTTAGCAGATCATTTAAATGTAGATGTATCTGATCTTCCTATAGCTGTTACAGCCCCAGAATGGATGGAACAAAAGGCAACTATAGATGGAGTATTTGCTTTAGCATATGGAGCATATACTCACTTATCACCTACACCATTTATGACAGGAGCTCCTCAACTTGTAGAATTATTGACTCAAAAAGCTGAAGATGTAACTGGCGGTAAGATTGCATTGGGTGATGATCCTGTTGAGGTGGCAAATAATATAGAAGCTCATATAGTTAAAAAGAGAAAAGGCTTAGGATTAAGTTAATTTAAATAAAATAGAAGCAATGAAGTGCAACACATATCATTGCTTCTATTTATATGAACTCAATACATTATTTTAGAAGGTATTAAAAATATAATAATTGTATAGAATAGTTGCTTAATTTAATAAAATATATAGTTGTATTTTAATGGAAAATCAAAAAATGTGGACATGTTGTTTCAAATTGAAGAGATAAGCAGAATAATTGTTATGCAAATATAGAATTTAAGTAAAATTACATATATAATGTATATTGGTGTCGAATGGGTTAGAATAAGATTCATTTTGTATAAATACATTGTGTAGGAAGTGGATAGTTGGTTATGGATTTAAGTAATGAATTTTGGATAGATGAACTTCAAAAAATTGGAAAGGTAGGAATATTCAGTTTTGATATGAGAAGTCATACAGTGACTGCTTCAGAAAAAGGATATGAGTTGTTTGGAATTAGCGGTAGGAAAATGGAAGGTACAAAGGATTGGTTAGAGGTAATTCATCCAAGTCAAAGACAAGAACTAAGTTCATATTTCATGGAAGCAATTAAAACAGGCAAAGACTTTGATAAGGAGTTTAAAATAGTAGAGGAAAACAACGAAACAGAAAGATGGGTAGAATTAAAAGGCAAGGTTTTTTATGATGATCAAGGTATGCCGGAAAAATTGTCAGGCACTATTCACGATGTGAGTGAAATTAAGAAAAGTGAGGAAAAATATAAAAAACTTTATATTGAATTTCAAGAAAAGGAATCACTTTTAGTCTCTCTTATTAATTCAATCCCAGATTTAATTTTTTATAAAGATATTAACAGTAGATACTTAGGCTGCAACAAAGCGTATGAAAACTATTCAGGAATGAAAGAAGAAGATATTGTTGGACATAGCGATTTTGATATTTTTGATGAAGAAGAAGCATCATTTTATAGGGAAATGGATGCGAAAATGATTGAAAAAGAAGAGAAAGTTAGCTATGAACAGTGGATTAAGTATCCAGATAGTAGAGAAGCGTTGTTAGATACAATAAAAACACCGTATTATGATTCAGAAGGTAATATTTTGGGGATTATAGGAATATGTAGGGATATTACTGAAAGAATAAAAAAAGAAGAGCTACAAAGAAAAATGGAAGAGGAAACAATAAGGTTAGATAAATTAAAGGAAAATGATAGAATTAAAACTGAATTTTTTGCTAATATTTCTCATGAGCTAAGAACTCCAATAAATGTGATTTTTTCCGCCTTACAGATGCAAGAAATTTTATTTAAAGAAGATAAAAATGAGAATGCTTCTATAGATAAATTTAAATATATAAAGATGATGAAACAAAATTGTTATCGTCTGCTACGACTTATTAATAATTTAATTGATATAACAAAGTTTGATAATGGTTATTTTAGTATAAATGAAAGGAATCAAGATATAATACAATTAGTTGAGGATGTAGTTTTATCTGTAGCGGACTACATTGAGAAGAAAGGGATTTCAGTTACTTTTGATACTGATGCTGAAGAAAAAGTAATTGCAGTTGATACTGAAAAAATGGAAAGGATCATTTTGAATTTATTATCAAATGCAGTAAAATTTACTCCTAGTGGAGGAAAAATAGATGTTTATATAGAAGATAACGATAGTGATGTATGTATAAGAATAAAAGATACAGGAATAGGCATACCACAAGAAAAATTAAATATGATATTTGAACGTTTTGTACAAGTCGATAAGTCACTTACCAGAAATCACGAGGGAAGTGGCATAGGTTTATCAATTGTAAAGTCATTGGTTGAACAGCATGGAGGAAACATATCAGTAAAAAGTGAAGAGGGAAAAGGTACTGAATTTATAATACATATTCCATGTAAACTTGCTGTATGGGAAGCGTCTACTAAAAATACAGGAAATACTCAAATAAGTGATGATTTTATTGAAAAAATTAATATAGAATTTTCAGACATATATAACTAAGAATTAAATAATTCAATTTAAATGGCCAAGTATCCCAATATTCTATAAGCGGGAGACTTGACTATTATTATTTTATGTTTCAGACACAAAAAGTAACTTTTTTATAAATTACTTTTATGTATGAACTTATATTTTTATAGGGTTATAGACAAAATAAAATTATCTAATTTAATCTACTGAATTATAATAAGGTGTATAAGCAAAACAATTCAAACAACACGTCAAGAAGTTACTCTACTAATTTTGTAAAACTAGTGGCGCATTTTTGATTCTGAAAAATGTTGTAGGTTGAACCATCGAGATGTCTGGTGATATCATTTAAATATAAGTTTAAGAAAGTGGTGAAACCAATGGTAAAATAGCTAAATGATTCTCTAAATACTCTAAGCATATTATATGTCAAAATTATAAATTAAAAGGAGATTCTAAAATGTGTACAAGTTTTGCAGTATACGGTCAAGAAAAAACTATTTATGGTATGAATTTTGATACTGATGAAATTGATTTAAAACTGAAAATTAATAGTTATAATGATAAAAATATTTTTAATTTTTCAGCCTTAATGGAAAATAAATACGTTGATATCGCTGGTGTTAATAGTGATGGTCTTTTTATTTGTACTCAAGCAGTAAAATATGGTCCAGGTTTTAAATCAACTTGTGACGAAAATGATTGGTTTGCTTTTGATATTTTTGATGATGCGCTAAAGAAAACAAGAAAAACATCTGAATTTTTTGAAATTCTTAATAAAAGAGTAATCGCGTATCCTAGAAATCCATTATTTCCAGATTTAGGGCTACATACTATTATCGCTGATAAAAGTGGTGATGCATTTATTCTGGAAGAAGGAAATGGTACAAATATAGTAAGTCCTATTCATAATGATTTTATTATAATGACTAATTTTCCAAATGGGGATTTTAAGGAAACAAATTATAATAATGTATATGGTATAGGTGCTGATAGATATATTTGTGCTCATGAATATATCTGTAATAATATTGATAACTTTGGAATAAATGAAGCTTTTGAGGTTTTAAAAAGAACTTCTCAGGATACAACTTCTCAGTGTCCAACTTTGTGTTCAATAGTATATGAACCATTAAAAAATGAAATTTATATTAGTTTTAAAAAAGATTTAAGCAAAAGATGGAAAATTTCTATTATGGAAAAAACAATCCAATCATTGGATGGATTTTTAGGCAATAATAAAATTCAATTTACAAATGAAGAAATACTTGTGAATGACCTTATTAGCTTATATAAGTGAAAACCATTTAAATTGAGTATATAGACTATAAGTATGTTGAAAATAGTTTGATGATTGAGATTAAGTTTAAATAAAATTTAGTGACTATGTGGTGTACATAGTCACTTTTTATTTGGATATAACAAGGATGTATTATTAATATGCCTGTTGGTATGAGTTAGTGCTTTAGTATCTATTTAACAATAATGAGTTGTGTGTTACAATATTTAGGCGATACCAAATTAAGGCATAGGTTAGTATATTGAGCGTGCCGAACGTGACACGGTCAAAACTTTATGGACAAGTAACATGTGCTTTATGTAGAGAAAATAAAGAATTAGAGCTAAGTAATATAGATCCAAAATTCGTAATTGTTGAAGGAGGGAAAAATAATGAAGACAAGATTCATTGATTTTGAAGGTATTCACGGTAGTGGGAAGTCCTCATGTGCATGGAATCTGTATAACAACTTAAATGAACAAGGGAAAGATGTTAATGTATATTTTGAATATGATTTGGATAATGCAAAAGAAAGTCCTTGTGACCTGAAATTCCTAGCAGTGTTAAAGAAGAGTGAATTAGATTTTATATTAGAAAAGTTTAAAGAGCATAGAGAACGTATCATGAGTAGTATTAAACAATATGGAAAATATTATTGCATTTTCTTTGCTGCTTTTAAGGATGTGCCAGAGTTATTTGATGAGTTGCAAGAATACGAAGCTTATGAAGGAAGATTGGATGCTGATGATTTCATACAATTGGTTAAAGGCCGAATACAGCATTTTGTTAATATTGCATTGGAGAATGAATGTATTTATGTTTTTGAAAGTGTGATATTCCAACATATTTTAAATGAGTTAGTGCGATTCTCTGATTGCACATCTGAGTATATTGTTGACTCTATTTTAGAAATAGAGAAAATCTTAAGGCCTCTTAATCCTATGATTTTTTACTTAAAACCTTATGATTTAAAGGCACAAATTGATAAGGTTGCAAAGGAACGTTTATCAGACAATTATGAGCTTTATCCAGATTGGATTGATTGGATGGTAGAATACGTTAAGAAATCAAAATATGGAGAACGGAATCATATAAAAAATCGAGTAGATTTAATGAAATACTTTATGTATCGAAAAGAAATTGAAGAAAGTGCATTTAAATCATTAACAATGAACAAACAAGAAATTATTGTAGAACATATAGATTACGAAGCTGAAAATCATTTCATATATAAAGAAGTAGTTATGCATATATAAAAAATTTACAATCCCTAACCTCACTAAATTTTGTGGGGTTTTTATTTTTAGAAAAATGAGCATACTAAGTATAACTTAATTATGAAAGGAAGGCGATGCCTGTGCCTACTATTAATAAAGTAGCAAATAGACTAATAAATGAAAAGTCTCCATATTTGCTCCAGCACGCTAACAATCCTGTGAACTGGTACCCTTGGGGAGATGAAGCTTTTAACAAGGCAAGATCAGAAGATAAGCCAATTTTTTTAAGTATAGGCTACAGCACTTGTCATTGGTGTCACGTAATGGAGCACGAATCATTTGAAGATGAAGAAGTAGCTCAATTAATGAATGATAATTTTGTGGCAATTAAGGTGGATAGGGAAGAAAGACCTGATGTGGATAGTGTCTACATGACTGTTTGCCAAGCATTAACTGGTCATGGTGGATGGCCATTGACTATAATAATGACTCCAGACCAAAAACCTTTTTATGCAGGAACTTATTTTCCTAAATATTCTCGCTATGGAATGCCAGGTGTTATGGATATTTTACATTCTGTATCTGAACAATGGGAAGGTAATAAATCAGATATTTTAGATTCTACAGAAAATATAGTATCTCAGCTTGGTAACTACTTTAATATAGGTACAAATCAAAATAGGTTGAATCCCAATATATTAACTAATGGATTTACTCAACTTTGGGATAATTTTGATGAAAAGTACGGTGGTTTTGGAAGTGCACCCAAGTTCCCAACTCCTCATAAATTAATGTTTTTGCTTAGATACTATGATGAAAATGGCGAGAAGATAGCTTTGGATATGGTAGAGAAAACTTTAGAATCTATGTATAGAGGTGGATTATATGATCATGTAGGTTTTGGATTTTCAAGGTACTCTACAGATGAGAAATGGTTAGTTCCTCACTTTGAGAAGATGTTATATGATAATGCATTATTAGTTATGACTTACTTAGAAGCTTATGAGGTTACCAAAAAAGAATTATATAAAACTATTGCGGAGAATGTATTAGACTATGTTTTTAGGCAAATGGTAGGAAAAGAAGGTGGATTTTATTCAGCAGAAGATGCAGATAGTGAGGGAGAGGAAGGCAAATTTTATGTTTTTAATCCTGTAGAAATTAAAAGAACATTAGGAGATGAAGAGGGGGATATATTCAATAAATATTTTGATATAACTGAAGAAGGCAATTTTGAAGGCAAGAATATTCCTAATCTAATTAATAACAAGAATTTTCAAAAATATGATTCTAAGATAAATGAATCACGAAAAAAAGTTTTGGAGTATAGAAATCTTAGAATGAATTTGCATAAAGATGATAAGATTTTAACAGCATGGAATGGATTAATGATTGCAGCAATGGGAAAAGCTTATAGAATTACTGGTGAAGAAAAGTACATTGAATGTGCAGATAAGGCCGTAAATTTAATATTTAATTCATTAGTTGATAAAGATGGCAGATTGCTTGCCAGATATAGAGATGGAGAGTCATTATATAAAGGATATTTGGATGATTATGCATTTTTAACTTGGGGGCTTATAGAGTTATATGAAGGAAGTTTTAAATTAGAATATTTAAAAAAAGCTATAGAATTAAACAGAGAAATGATACGGTTATTCTGGGATGATGATAAAGCTGGCTTTTTTATTTATGGTAAGGATGGAGAAAAATTAATTGCAAGACCTAAAGAACTATATGATGGAGCTATGCCATCAGGCAATTCTGTTGCTGCATATAATTTAATTAAGCTTTCTAGATTTACTGGACAGAAAGAGTTAGAAGAGTTAGCTGAAAAACAACTTGATTTTATCACAAGTAATTTGTATGGAGGAGAAATAAATCACAGTTTTTATCTTATGGCAGCATCTTTTGCATTGAGCAAATCTAAAGAATTGGTATGTGTT